>CACYEQ010000081.1 GCA_902773485.1 Oscillospiraceae bacterium | reverse complement strand
TTACAGAAACCTGTCTTCCTGTGCGGACTAACTGGTTAAAAGTAGGCATAAATTCTCTCCTTTCAAAAAGTCTTAACGATTTTCGGGTATAAAAACCGAAAATACATTAGCCTTATAATTTTAAATCAAAACCTCAAATTTGTCAAGCATTTTTTGAATTTTTCGCTAAAATAAAGCGTTTTTTGCGTAGTTTTTAACCAAAAAAGCAAAATTTTACCAATATTGTTTTGTTTTTTGCAAAAAAGTTTTATTGTGTACATTTTAATTATAGCCTATTTTGGTACGAATTTCGTCGGGATGCACCGCAAGCCATCCCGTACAAAAATATTATAAATATGTACAAACTTTGTAGGGATCGGCTTCCCAGATCACCCGTTAAAATTTAAACAAAATTTATAAACATTTGTTGGGCGGGGGTTTGCTCCCGCCGTTATTTGCAGCTAACAAAAACGGGAGCGCATTGCGCTCCCCTGCAATATATATTTAATTGTGTACAGAACGCTTTTGGCGTTCCGTTTTTATTTAATCGTTACTTTTTTAGTTCCTGTCCAAGAAGAATATGCCATCTTTTTGCCTGATTTTACAAATGCGCGGATTTGAACAGTATATTTCTCTCCTTTTTTGAGTTTTTTGATTATTTTTGTAACCGTTTTCTTTGTGTTATAATTTTTAACAATCCATTTGCCGTTTAATTTATATCGCAACCGGAAGCCTGTTGCACCTGTTACTTTGGTGTACTTAACCTTGAACGATTTTTTACCTGCTTTTACGGTTATTTTCGGGGTTTTTAGCGTTAATTTGGCAATCGCCTTGCCTTTGGTAACAGTCTTTCTGCAAACGGAGCAAACCTTATCACCTGTGTAACCTTTCACAAAATATGTAGCATTTTTTGCGTTTTTAGTAACGAGTTTGTGAGAGTGTGTTACCGTAATAGGGTCAATGAATTCAGAAATAATTAACGTTTTTCTGTCGCCGGTAATTCTGTAACTGAACGAACCTGCCGAAAACTCTGTTCCTCCGTAAACAAACTTAAAATCCTCGCCGAACAAATAACCGTCTTTCGCCTTTAATACAGCGGTGTATTCATATTTGCCCTCTGTGAGTTTTTTAGCAGTAGTATCAGCAGTTGAATACACGCTGTTATCACTTGTATTTGTCCAATATTCTTTAACAAGTTCCATTTTTTTTACGCAATCGGAATTAGGATTAACCTCAGCGGTAAACGGCACTGTTTCATTATATTTAAGCGTTTTCCAAACATCGCCTATATCAACAAAATTTATATTTTGCAATTCAACAATATTTGAGCCGTCATAATTAAACTCTTTACCTTTTAATGTATAGTTATAGAAGTATTCTGATTCTTGAGTAATCTCAACAAGTTTTAAATCGCTGACCGAAACATTGGGATTTAAAGTTAGTTTATAATATTCTTTACCCGACAGCGTGATTTTTTCTGATTCGCTGAAATTATATACATTATCGTCCCAATCAACGGCATATTCCTTACCTTTGCTGTCTTTATATACCTTGCAGTAATCATATACAATATTGCCTTGCCATTTAAGCCAAGTCGGTTCTTTTTCATACACAATGGTATATTGCTCTTCAAACTCTTCACTGCTTAAAACCAAATATCCGTAGCTTCCGAATGTTTCATCTTCAACCAACTTGCCTGTTTCTTTATCGGTAACAAATCTTCTTATACCGTAATTGCCGTTGAAAGAAGATTCGCCTGTTTCTTCATCATAATCATCATGCTCAACATAGCCGTAAAGATTTTCAGGATCGGATTTGCGAATTGCTTTGTGTGCATAATACTCATTGTCGCCGTCGAAATAATATATTTTTTCCCCGTATTCGCTGTCCTGTAAAACATAAGAATATTCTGAATTTTCAAACTCTTCATCGGTCATTCTGAGTTCGCCGTTTTCACCAAAAGTTTGATCTCTTTCATAAGTGCCGTATTCTTCAATATATTCTAGTTTTTGAATGCCGTAACCCGTTCCTGTTTCTTCTTCGTTTTCATCATAATAAATATAATGATTTGCTATATAAATTCCGTCGGGGTCGCTTGCACGAATTACTTTTTTACCAAAGTTTTCATTTGTGTCGTCATAATGACAGCCGTCTATTCTTTTATAATCGGTGTAAGCATAAATTTCACCTTGAACATCTGCACTGCTGCCGTTAGCAAATCTAAACGCTTTTGATTTATCGTTATAAGTTGCCTCTTTTATTACAGCAACATTTTCTTTTGCATAAAGTTTAACATTTACATTTTCACCAAAATTAAGCGTTGATTCGGTACTCTCGGCATAAAGCACAATAGCATTATCAAAAAGTTTGTTTTTGTTTACGGTCAGTTTTCCTGTTCCCACGATATTGAGTGTTCCGCCGTAGCCGTCGCCCCAAATGTTCATTCGAGCAACCTCGCACTCACCTACAACATTGATTTTAAAATCATCACCCATCATATTTGTTATAATGATTTTATCCTCTTGCTTAAAGTTTGTAAGAGTAAGGGTGTTAGAGGCCTTGTCATAAGAAATTCCATCGGAATCGATAGCCGTATCGTTTCTATAAACATCATTAGAATCACCGAAAGAAACAGCACCGTCTCCCAAATTAATAACTCTTCCAACCGAAATATAGGCAAGATAATTATCGTCCTCTTTTGCATCGGAAGGTCCGTTTTCGGCCATTACAGAAATCGGTAATAACGCAAAAACCATAATAACCGATAAAATAATAGAAAGTGTTCGTTTCATAATTAATACTCCTTTATAATTTTTGTTACTTATATTTTATATTAAAAAAATAAATATGTCAATATTTTTATCTGCTGTTGATAATAACAATTTTCAGAATAAAGGGTATTGAATATTATTTTAAAATAGTATATAATTATGATGCAAAATTTTTTGAGGTTAAAGGAATTTCTTTATGGATATTAATTACGATTTATACAGGGTGTTTTGCACAGTAGCAAGAGAAAAAAGCCTTTCCGCAGCAGCAAAAAAGCTTTTTGTTTCACAATCGGCGGTAAGCCAGTCGATAAAGCAACTTGAAAAGGCGCTCGGCTCAAAACTTTTTGACCGAAAGTCAAGAGGGGTTGAACTGACCGCCGAGGGTAAAACTCTTTTTGAATATGCCGACGGTGCTTTTTCTTTGCTTGAAAGTGCTGAAAATAAATTTTTGGATATGAAAAATTTAAAATTCGGTAAAATAAAAATCGGTGCTTCGGATACGGTTTGTGCTTTAATTTTAACCAACCTTTTAAAAGATTTTCACGCAAAATACCCCGAAATTAATATTCAACTTATAAATCAAACTACAAACCAACTCTTATCACAACTTGCGCTCGGCGAGATTGATATGGCATTTGTTGCCCTGCCCCTTGCCGACGACGAAAAATTTAACATTAAAAAAATTACCGATATTAAAGATTGCTTTGTGGTTTCGGGTAAATATTCTCACCTCGCAAGGCGAACGCTGAACCTAAAAGAACTTGAAAATTACCCTGTTTTAATGCTTGATAAAAAGAGTTCTTCAAGGCAATTTTTAGATGAATTTTTATTAAAAAAAGATATTCACATTAACCCTTCGGTTGAACTTGCGAGCATTGACCTTTTAACCCGATTTGCCGAAATCGGCATAGGCGTTTCGGCGGTAATTGAGCAGTATGTTGAAGAAAAACTGCGAAAAGGAACGCTCGAAAAACTGCGTCTTTCCGAGCCGATACCAAAACGGGCGATAGGACTTGTTACAAGAAAGAGTGTAACCCCATCGCCCGCCGGCAAAAAACTTATTGATATGTTACGCTAATGAAATTGATAGGAGCATAAGTTCTCGCAGGTTTTCATAAATGCTGTAAAGCAGGTTCGGATTAAGCGGATTTTCGCCTTTGCCTATCTCTATTGTAAAACCGGGGTTGCCCGTTTTATCAACAAACCAATCTTTAAACCCTGCGTATGCTGCACTTTCGGCAGGATTTGCAATAGAGTAACCGCTGGCAGTTGCAAAAAGATTTGCAAGGCGGTATGATTTTTCAGGCGTATTCTCGCCGAACTCCCAGTAAATCTCCTCCCCCTGCGAGTGCCAGGCAAGCACTTCTACTACATTGTATCTTTTCACCAAAGATACAAGCGCTTGCGTTTCAGGTTCGCTTTCGGGGCGTGTTCCTCCGTATCTTCTCGGCGAGGGACCTGTAATACCCTGTGCTCTTTCAATTTCTTTTATTTTTTCAAAGCCCGCGTCAAAATTATGGTTAATATCAACGCCGTTTGCATTGGCATTCCAAAATTTAATATCATTTGTGCCGTTGATTTGCCTTATTCGCTCGGCGCGTTCACCTGCACTCGCAGCACCGTTCAGCGATATTTCGTATCCGTCGGGGTTTAC
>CACYEQ010000080.1 GCA_902773485.1 Oscillospiraceae bacterium | reverse complement strand
GTTGCGAGGTTCACTCAATAATCGGTTTTAGAAATAAAGATTTACTTATTTTGGAAGACGAATTTAAAGAGGCTTCCGACAAATTGATAATTATGACCGATGACGGCTCTTACGGCGAAAAAGGTCTTGTTACCGAGCCGTTAAAACAGGCACTTGAAAACGGTGAAAAATACGATGAAGTTATTACAATCGGTCCGCTTATTATGATGAAATTTGTAGTTGCCACTACAAAGCCTTTTGACCAAAAAACTACTGTTTCTATGAATCCTATTATGATTGACGGCACAGGAATGTGCGGAGGTTGTCGATTAACAGTAGGCGGCGAAACAAAATTTGCCTGTGTTGACGGACCTGATTTTGACGGATTTTTAGTAGATTTTGACGAGGCTATGGCTCGTTCTGTAATGTATAAAGATTTTGAGCGCAAAGAACACGAAGACGCTTGCAACTTATTTAAGGGGGTTAAATAAATATGCCTAATATGTCACCTAATAAAAACCCAATGCCCTCACAAGAGCCGGCAGTTCGTGCAAAAAACTTTTTTGAAGTTGCAACGGGTTACAGCAAAGAAACCGCAATTGATGAGGCACTTCGTTGTTTAAACTGCAAAAACATGCCTTGCGTTTCGGGGTGTCCCGTAAAAATACATATTCCCGAATTTATCGCTAAAATAAAAGAGGGCGAATTTGAAGAGGCTTATCAAATTATTTCTAAATCATCAAGTCTGCCAGCAGTTTGCGGTCGTGTTTGCCCACAGGAATCACAATGCGAATCAAAATGCGTTCGCGGAATCAAAGGCGAGCCTGTAGGAATTGGCAGACTTGAAAGATTTGTTGCCGATTGGCATAATGATAATTACAGCAGAGTAGTTCAAAAGCCTGAAAACAACGGTCATAAAGTCGCAGTTATCGGCTCAGGTCCTTCCGGACTTACTTGTGCAGGCGACCTTGCGAAAAAAGGGTATGATGTAACCGTTTTTGAAGCGTTGCATTTGCCAGGCGGTGTTTTGGTTTACGGTATACCCGAATTCCGACTTCCTAAAAAAATCGTTGCAAAAGAGGTTGATACTTTAAAGCAACTCGGCGTAAAAGTTGAAACAAATGTTGTAATCGGCAAAACAATTACAATTGATGAGTTAATGAGTGAAATGGGCTTTGAAGCAGTATTTATCGGCTCAGGCGCAGGACTTCCCCGCTTTATGAATATTCCGGGCGAGAGTTTGAAAGGCGTTTACTCCGCCAACGAATTTCTAACCCGCAGTAATCTTATGAAAGCCTATCATTCCGATTCGCATACACCTATTATGAAAGGCGGAAAAGTTGCAGTTGTCGGTGGCGGTAATGTTGCTATGGACGCTGCAAGAACAGCCCTTCGACTCGGTGCTGACAAAGTTTACATTGTTTACCGTCGCTCAATGGAAGAACTTCCCGCTCGTAAAGAAGAGGTTGAACACGCTATTGAAGAGGGAATTGAATTCAAACTGCTCAACAACCCTGTTAGAATTATTGGATACAACAATCCCGATGACAAGCGTGACATAAAAAACGGTTGTGTTATCGGAATGGAATGTGTTCAAATGGAACTTGGCGAGCCTGACGAACAAGGCAGACGCAGACCTATTGAAATTGAGGGTTCAAATTTTACCATTGACCTTGATACTGTTATTATGGCTATCGGCACCTCTCCGAACCCACTTATAAAATCAACCACCGAAGGACTTGATGTAAACCGCAGAGGCGGAATAATTGTTGAAGAAAACACAGGTGCTACCACCAAGCAAGGTGTTTATGCCGGAGGTGACGCAGTAACAGGTGCGGCAACAGTAATTCTTGCTATGGGCGCAGGTAAAACTGCCGCCGAAGCAATTGATGAATATTTATCAAAATAAAATAAGTTAATATATCAAAATCCACCCCGTAGGGTGGATTTTTTGTATCAGTATCCAAAATATTCTTCTTCAACAAAGAACAAAACAAAATGTGCAAAGGATATATGCAAAAAAGGTAGTTTAATCCTTTGTAATAAATCTAAAATCAATTGTTACACCGTCAATCGAGGTCACAAGACTATTAATGTCTTTTGCATAACTAATTGCGTTCGGAATGGCTACAATCGGGTAAACTACTCCGTCTTTAACAAGGTTTTTTTCCTCTTTTAACAGTTTTTTTGAAGAAAAATTTGTTGCCGAATAATTTATTACGCCGAAATCTTTTAAGCCAGAAAAACTTTCAGTTGCAATGTTGTTATCACCCGAAACAGGAATAACAGCCATTTTTATTTCATCGTTATTTAATCCATTTTTAATTTCATCTACACTCTTTGATTCGGAGTTGATATAAATATTAAAATCTTTCTGCCAGCTCTGAACAATTAAATTTGAAATAAGTTTTAACTTTTCGTCTGAATCGGGATAAACCAACTTTACTCCGCTTAATTTTGCAGAGGCGGTATCGTAATTCCCGATAAGTTTAAGTGCTTTTTTCTTATTATATTTTACCGCCGAAATCTCGCCTGCCGAATCTCTGTAATTTTTGTTATCATAAGTATTATTGAGCGGAATAATCCCTTTCGGCATTAAATAATAATCGGAAATATTGTTTTCAAGCGTTGCTTCGTCAATTCCGTAAAACAAACCTTTTCTGATACTTTGCGGAATTTTAGATTTTGCAATATAAAGGCAATAATTTGTATTGTAAAAAAACTTTGTATTGTTGCCCTGTGTTTCAAGCGATTTAATATAAGAACACTCAATCGGTGCAACATCAATATCTTTATTATTAAACGATTTATAAATATCTTTATATTTGGCCTCTAAATTTATTGTAACAGATTTTATTTTTGCTTTAAAACTGCCCGAATAATTTTGATTGTTTACTATAGAAACAGTATTATCTCTGTCGTTTAAACTTGAAATATAAAAAGCGCCGTTTGTGATGATTTTTTTGGTATCAAGTCCGTATTTTCCTATTGTTTCTTTAAAAAATTCCTCATTACACGGAGCGCAAACAGGCTGAGTCAAAAAATCAAGCAGGTATTTGCTCGGCTTTTCAAGTTTTATAGTAAGAACATTATTCTTCGCCTTTACGCCGAGTTTTGAAAGCTTCATTTTACCTTTGTTAATTTTTTTAGCATTTTTAATACAATAAAGCAAGGAAGCAAAAGGTGCGTTGGTCTCTTTTTTTACCGCTCTTTTAATACCAAATTCAAAATCTGCGGCGGTAATTTTCGTTTGACCGTCAGACCAAATTTTACCTTCTTTTACAGTAAATTTATAAATCTTTTTATCTTTTGAAACGGTATAATTGCTGGCTACACCGAGTGTGGTTTTACCGTTTTCATCTTTGGTCATAAGTCCCTCAAAACAGTTCGAGGCTATATTAATTTCCGCATTTGTAGCGGCTAACTGCGGGTCAAATGAATTAACCCCGTCGGTAACGGAGAAGTAAACGGTTTTTTCTGCATAATTTTTATCACCGCAAGAGATTAACCCTAAACTCATTACAAGGCATAATAATACACAAATAGTTTTTCTCATTTTTATCACCGCCTAATATTATATATTATTTTTTTATAAAACGCAATAAAATTATATGAAAATATAAATTTACTATTTATTTTTATGGAAAAATAAGGTATAATATTATTAAGATATTTTTTAGAAGGTGAAATGCTTTGAAAAAAGAACAAATCGAAACCGATATTTTACTTGAAAATTCAAAAAACATTCATTTAATCGGCATAGGAGGTGCAGGTATGTACCCTATCGCCCAGATTTTATATACAAAAGGCTATAATTTAACAGGGTCTGATAACAACCCATCCGACAAAACTGAGAAAATTCAAAAAATGGGAATTCCGCTTACATTAGGACATTTTGCTGAAAATGTCCAAGGTGCGGATTTGGTAATTTACTCTGCCGCTATTTCACAAGATAATCCCGAACTTGTATCTGCAAGAGAAAAAGGCATTCCGATAATGGAACGCTCTTATGCGCTCGGTGCATTGACAAGAAAATACAACAATGTAATCGGCGTTTGCGGAACACACGGCAAAACAACTGTTACCGCTATGATTACGCAGATTTTAGTTGAGGGTGGTTTTGATCCATCCGCAGTTATCGGCGGAAATTTACCGCTTATTCAATCTTACGGACTTGCCGGCAATTCAGAACATTTTGTAGTCGAGTCTTGCGAATATGTTGATACATTTTTAAAACTCTCGCCTGATATTGCGGTAATTCTTAACATCGACCGCGACCACATGGAGTATTTTAAAACACTCGACCGATTAAAAAAATCGTTTATTAGATTTTCAAATTTTGCAAAAACTGTCATCGCAAACGGCGACGATGAAAACACAGTTGACGCTATGAAAAGTGTTACAAGTAAAGTTATTACATTCGGTTTGGCTGACGGCAACGATTATCAGGCAAAAAACATTGAATACAAGGCAAAAACCGCAGGCGAATACGACCTTTATTACAAAGGCAAATTCTTATCGCACATTGAGGTAAACGCACCCGGTAAGCATAATATTTTAAATTCGCTTGCAGCAGCGGCGGCTTGCCACACAGTAGGAGCAAGCGGTGAACAAATCGCTTCATATTTACCGAATTTCGAAGGAGCAGGTAGACGATTTGAGGTTTTATACCATAAAAACGGAATAACAATCGCAGATGATTACGCTCACCATCCGAAAGAATTGCAAGTAACGCTTGAATCTGCAATGGGAATGGGGTACAATAAGGTTATCGCTGTTTTTCAACCTTTTACTTATTCAAGAACAAAAATGCTTTTTGACGATTTTGTTGAAGTTCTAAAAATCCCCGATAAATGCTTACTAACTGAAATTATGGGCTCGCGTGAAACCGATAATTTGGGCGTTTATTCTTCACAGTTGGCTGAAAAAATACCAAATTGCGAATGTTTTGACAGTTTTGAATCAATTGCAAAGCGTGCAGTAGAACTTGCAAGCGAAAACGATTTAATAATTACACTTGGCTGCGGTGATATTTATAAAGCCGCCCATTTAATGATCGATTATTTTGAAGAATAACAATCAAAGTTTAACTCCCCTCTCGGAGAATCCCGAGGGGGGAGTTTTTATTGATCCATGTGATCGTATTTTTTCTTAACTTTCATTCTTTCCGTTGCACGGGCAAGTGAAGCGGTTGTTTTATAATATTCTCTTATACTCAACTGCTGGCGAAGTTCCTCTTCTGCACGCTCTTTTGCTTGTCTGGCTCTAAATTCGTCAATATCTTCGGGGCGTTCGGCAGAAATTACGCATATTGTAACATCTCCGTCTAAAATTTCCATAAAACCCGTACTGACAAATGCTTCGATTACATCTCCCTCTTCCGGAATAATTTTCATTTCTCCTGTTTCAACCGCCATAATTGCATTAGAATGATGAGCGAGGATACCGATTTTTCCGTCATATAACGGTGCTATGAGAGATTTGCATTTTCCGTCGAAAAACACTTTATCGCTCGCAACAACTTTTAAATTAAACGAACTCATTAAAAATCTTATCCTCCTTTATCTCTTATTTTTGAGCATTTTTAAGCACATCGTCGATAGTACCACAGTTAAAGAATGCTGATTCGGGAACATTGTCAAGTTCGCCCTCAATAATCATTTTAAACCCTCTTACAGTTTCACTTACAGGAACATAAGCACCCTCGATTCCTGTAAATTCGGTTGCAACGAAGAAAGGCTGAGATAAGAATTTTTGAATTTTTCTTGCTCTTTTAACTGTTAATTTATCTTCATCAGACAATTCTTCCATACCAAGAATTGCGATAATATCTTGCAATTCTTTGTATTTCTGCAAATGCTCTTCAACTTTACGAGCAACGTAATAATGCTCTTTACCTACAATATCTTCCTCCAAAATTCGAGAAGATGATTCAAGCGGATCAACCGCAGGATAAATACCTTGCGCAACTACTTTACGTGATAAAACGGTAGTTGCGTCAAGATGAGCAAAAGTAGTAGCAGGAGCAGGGTCGGTCAAATCGTCAGCAGGTACATAAACCGCCTGAACCGATGTAATTGAACCGTCTTTTGTAGAAGCGATTCTCTCCTGCAACTCCCCAAGTTCGGTAGCAAGAGTCGGCTGATAACCAACAGCAGAAGGCATTCTGCCGAGCAGCGCCGAAACCTCTGAACCTGCCTGAACAAAACGGAAAATATTATCAATAAACAGCAACACATCTTGATGTTCCACATCTCTGAAATACTCCGCCATTGTAAGACCTGTTTCTGCTACTCTCATTCTCGCTCCCGGAGGTTCGTTCATCTGACCGAAAACCAGTGCGGTTTTCTCAATAACGCCTGATTCTTTCATTTCGCACCAAAGGTCATTACCCTCTCGCGAACGCTCGCCTACACCCGAAAAAATCGAATAACCTCCGTGTTCGGTTGCAATATTTCTAATAAGTTCCTGAATAAGCACGGTTTTACCTACACCTGCACCGCCGAAAAGACCGATTTTTCCGCCTTTCGGATATGGGGTTAGAAGGTCGATAACCTTAATACCTGTTTCAAGAATTTCTACATTCGGATTTTGGTTTTCAAAACTCGGTGCCGCACGGTGAATTGACCAATGCTCCTCGTTTTCAAGGCTCTCACCGCCGTCCAAAGTATCGCCTGTAACATTAAAAAGTCTGCCCAAAGTTTTATCGCCTACCGGCACCTTAATAGGACTGCCTGTTGCACTTACACTCATACCTTTATAAAGTCCTTCGGAGGAAGAGAGCATAATACAGCGAACGATATTTTTACCAAGATGTTGAGAAACCTCCATTGTATTTGTTACGCCATTGTTTTCTACTGTAAGGGCATCTTTTATTCTCGGCAAAACACCGCTGTCAAATTCAACATCGACAACCGGTCCGCTGACTTGAACAATTTTACCTTGATTTTCCATTTGTCAGACGCCTCCTTTATTCTTTAATGCGTTGGCACCGCTGACAATTTCAGTAATCTCCTGTGTAATTGCCGCCTGCCTTGCTCTGTTATAATCCATATTCAAATTTTTTATCATTTCATTTGCCGCATCGGTTGCACTGCTCATTGCCATCATTCTTGCGTTGTTTTCGGCGCAAAAAGCCTCAACCAATGCACCATAAACAAAACCGCTTAAATAAATCGGTACTAATCTGTTTACAACATTATCAACGCTTGGATAAAACTCAACGTTATGAATATGCTTGCCGTCATTACTGCTTTTTGGCAGTTCAAGAGGTAAAATTCTGTCGATTTTTACTTTCTCGGTGTTATGTTCACCCATTTCGGTATAAACGACATAAATTTCATCAACCTTTTTATCGGCAAAATACTGGAGCAGTTTTACCGCAATTGCTCTTGCTCTGTTTACATTTGGGTTTTGAGCGGTAAAATGAAACATTTCATCAATTTTTTTATTTCTTTTTTGAAAATATCTTCTACCGACTTCGCCTACAACAAACAAAAGGTTTGTTTCATCGTTTTCAATTCTTTTTTCAGCAACTTTTATAACATTGTGATTGTAAGAACTTGCCAAACCTTTATCGGCAGTGATTACAAGATACCCTTCGGTACGCTCCTCATCTGACAAATACTCTCTTTTATCAAAAAATCTGTTTTTCAAAACATCGTCATCAATACTGTTAAGCATTTTTGCCAAAGAGG
>CACYEQ010000079.1 GCA_902773485.1 Oscillospiraceae bacterium | reverse complement strand
TGTGTAACCTGTACCACCGCGAACCGCTCTTACATCTTCATCTTCAATCATAATTTTAACAGGGTTAATTCCCTCTTTATAATAACTTCCAACAGGCGATGCGATAATCATAAATTTTGCGTGATGCACACCGTGAACGCCGAGTGTTTCATCATTACCAAACAAAAACGGGCGAATATATAGCGAGGTTCCCTCTGAATGAGGAACCCAATCTTTTTCAAGTGAAATGAGTGTTTTAAGCCCTTCTAAAAACATTTCCTCAGGAATTTCAGGCAAGCAAATCCTTTCAGCGGAACTGTTAATTCTTTTTGCGTTTTCATCAGGTCTGAAAAGTTGAACACTACCGTCTGCTTTGCGGTATGCCTTCAAACCCTCAAAAACCTCTGCACCATAATGGAAAACGGTTGCAGCAGGGTGAAGCGAAAGGTTGCCGAAAGGCTCAATACGTGCGTCATGCCAGCCTTTTTCTATCGAATAGTCCATAATAAACATATGGTCTGTGAAAATTTGACCAAATTCCAAAGTGCTGTCATCAGGTTTTTGTTTTAAATTTGTGGATTTATTAATTTTAATTTCCATTTTGTACACCTTCTTAATATTTTATTGTTTTTTCGGAAATTAATTTACATTAATTTTTGTAATCTCTCATTAACTGCAAGTAAAAACTCTTTGGTATTTACTTTTTTCTTGTTTTTGAGAGTTGAAAGTAAGTAAAGGTCGCCTGTCATAACACCCTCTTCAATTGTCTGAATTGTTGCTTTTTCAAGGTTATCAGCAAATTCGCACAAATCAGGTGTATTATCAAGTTCGCCTCTTTTACGAAGTGCGCCTGTCCAAGCAAAAAGTGTTGCAACAGAGTTTGTTGAAGTTTCTTCACCATTCAAGTGCTTGTAATAGTGACGCTGAACTGTACCGTGAGCAGCCTCGTATTCATAAACACCGTCAGGACTTACAAGAACGGAAGTCATCATAGCGAGCGAGCCGTAAGCAGTTGCAACCATATCGCTCATAACATCTCCGTCATAGTTTTTGCAAGCCCAAATGTAACCTCCTTCGGAACGTATAACACGGGCGACTGCGTCATCAATAAGTGTATAGAAATACTCAATTCCTGCTTCATAGAATTTCTCTTTATATTCATTTTCAAAAATTTCTGCAAAAATATCTTTAAATCTGTGGTCGTATTTTTTAGAAATAGTATCTTTGGTAGCAAACCAAAGGTCTTTTTTCATATCAAGTGCAAAATTAAAGCAACTTCTTGCAAAAGAAGAAATTGATTTATCGGTATTGTGCAAGCCTTGAATAATACCCGAAGTGCCTTCAAACTTATGAATCAACTGTCTTGTCTCAACACCGTCTTTATCGGTACAAACAAGTTCGCATTTTGAATCACTGGGCACCTGCATTTCTGTATTTTTATAAACATCGCCGTAAGCATGACGTGCAATTGTGATAGGCTTAGTCCAAGTAGGAATAAAAGGAGTAATACCTTTAACCAAAATAGGAGTTCTGAAAACAGTACCATCCAAAATTGCACGAATTGTACCGTTAGGCGATTTCCACATTTCTTTTAAATTATATTCGGGCATTCTTGCTGCATTAGGCGTAATAGTAGCACATTTTACCGCAACACCGTATTTTTTGGTAGCCTCAGCAGAATCGAATGTTATTTTATCATCAGTTTCATTTCTGTGAACAAGACCCAAATCGTAATATTCCGATTTAAGATTCACATAAGGGTTAATAAGAATGTCCTTAATCATTTTCCAGATAATTCTGGTCATTTCGTCGCCGTCCATCTCAACGAGTGGAGTTTTCATTTCTATTTTGCTCATTTTCAAAACACCTTTCCTTTAAAAAACTTAGTCTGTGAATTCTATTCCTTCTTCAAAACTCATAGATTTTATTCTTGCGAGTGATTCAACATTTACTCCATATTCTTCTCTTACTCTTTTGCCTCCGTCTTGAAATGCTTTTTCAATAACAATTCCTGCGCCTACAATTTCTGCATCTGCCTCTTTTACCAAATTAATAAGTCCGACAAGTGCATTGCCTTTTGCTAAAAAGTCATCAATAATAAGCACTTTTTCGCTTTTCTTTAAAAATTCTTTTGAAAGTATAATATCGTAGGTAGTTCCGTGTGTAAAAGATTTAACCGCAGAAGTATAAACATCGCCGTAAATATTCTTTGTTTTAGTCTTTTTAGCAAAAACAACAGGTACATCAAAATATTGCGCTGTGATACAGGCAATTCCGATACCCGAAGCCTCAATTGTAAGAATTTTATCAACCTGTTTATCAGCATACAGTCTTTTAAACTCTTTTCCAATTTCGTTCATAAATTTTACATCAATCTGATGATTTAAAAAAGAATCGACTTTTAAAATATCGCCTTTTGCAACATGACCTTCTTTAATAATTTTTTCTTCCAATGCTTTCATTACTTTACACCCTTTTGATACTAATAGATTAATTTTACCAAATTCAAGCGAAAAAATCAATATTTTTTTCTAAAAAAACAGCATTTTTTCACTTTAATAAAGACAAATTTCATTGATAAGAGTAATTATTAGTGATATAATAGTATAAGGAGATGATTATGTGAAATCCATTTTAATAAAAGACACCACCAGAGAAGAAAGAATACAGATAGTAAAGCAGTCACTTTATGCCTGCGGGACGGAATGTGAATTTTGCAGCGGTTGCGACAACAAAGGCGGAGGAAACATTGATAAAATTTATGAGCCATATATTAACGGAGAAAAAGAAATAGCCGAAATAAATCGAGAATACAACTCAAAAAGACTGATAAAATAAAAAGCAACACAAAAAAGTGTTGCTTTTTTTGGTGCGGATAACAGGACTTGAACCTGCAAGTCTTGCGACACATGAACCTGAATCATGCGTGTTTGCCAATTTCACCATATCCGCATATTTAACTTTTAATATTATACATTTTTAATCTTTAAATGTCAACTGTAAATTTGACAATTACTTTATTTTGTGGTACAATATTTTATCTATAAATATGAAAAGAGGTGCTTTGAAGATGAGTTTTGCAGAAGATAGCAGAATAAAAGAGTTATCTAAAAAAAGCGAGTTACACAAAATTAACCCCGAATTATATACAAAATATCAAGTGAACAGAGGACTTCGCGATCAAAACGGAAAAGGTGTTTTAACCGGACTCACCGAAATTTCCACTATGAACGGCACCAAAGAAGTAAACGGCAAAAGAGTACCTTGTAAAGGTATTTTGCGTTATCGAGGCTATAATATTAACGATATTGTTTCGGGATTTATTGATGACGGCAGATTCGGGTTTGAAGAAACTGCTTATCTTTTACTTTTCGGCGAATTGCCGAATAAAAAAGAGTTGATTGATTTTAATGCTCTTTTGAGCGAAATGCGTGAGTTGCCGACAGGTTTTGTTCGTGATGTAATTATGTATTCACCTTCAAAAGACCTTATGAACTCGCTTGCAAGAAGCGTTTTAATGCTTCATTCTTATGATGAAAATGCAAATAACACTGAAATATCAAATGTTTTAAGACAATGTTTAAGCCTTATTGCCACTATGCCAATGCTTGCAGGCTACGGCTATCAGGCTTACAGACATTTTCTTCTTGATAAATCGTTTTACATTCACAATCCAAAACCGGAACTTTCAACTTCTGAAAATTTACTTCGCATTCTAAGGCCTAATAAGGATTATACCGAACTTGAAGCAACTGTACTTGATATGGCATTAGTACTTCACGCTGAACACGGGGGCGGTAACAACTCTACATTTACAAATCATGTTGTAACCTCCTCCGGAACTGATACTTACTCTGCGATGGCAGCGTCGCTTTGTTCTTTAAAAGGACCTAAACACGGCGGTGCGAACAAAAAAGTTACCGGTATGTTTGATATTATCAAAAAACAGGTTAAAGATTGGAACGATGAAGAAGAAATTATCACATGTTTAACAAAAATTATTAATAAAGAATTATTTGATAAATCAGGTTTGATTTACGGTATGGGACATGCTGTTTACACCGAATCCGACCCAAGAGCGGAGATTTTTGAAAAATATGTTTCAATTCTTTCAAAAGAAAAAGGCAGAGAGCAAGAATATGCACTTTATTCAAATGTTGCAAGGCTTGCTCCTAAGGTTATTAATAACAAGAAAGATTTACACAGAGCGGTAAGCGCAAATGTTGATTTTTATTCGGGATTTGTTTATGAAATGCTTAATATTCCTAAAGAACTCTTTACTCCTCTTTTTGCAATTGCCAGAATTGCAGGTTGGTCGGCTCACAGAATTGAAGAACTTAATAATTCTTCAAGAATAATCCGTCCTGCTTATATGAGCGTTATGGATGACAGAGATTACATTTACTTAAATGACAGATAATATTGGTGGTGTTTTTATGAATTTAAAAGAATCCGGTGAAATGTATCTTGAAACGATTTTGATTTTATCAAAAAAGAGTGATAGTGTTCGTTCGCTTGATGTTGCAGAATATATGGGGTTTTCCAAGCCGAGCGTCAGCCGTGCGGTAGGAATTCTTAAAAACGGCGGTTATGTTGTGACAAATGAGCACGGACATTTGTTTTTAACGTACGAAGGAAAAAGAGTTGCTGAAAAAATTTATGAACGCCACACTTTGCTTACAGAATTTTTGATAAGAATAGGTGTTGATAAACAGCAAGCCTCGGAAGACGCTTGCAGAATGGAGCATATTATAAGCGACGAAACTTTTGAAGCGATGAAAAAATACGCAAAATTAGAAAAATAGTATATGTGAAATATACACAAAATATCAGCGTTGTTTTTAAAGAATAACGCTGTTTTTTTGTGTAAATCAATAATTTGTATTTAGTTGAAGAATATTTGTTGACAACAATATATTGTATATTGTATAATTAAATTGCTAATATAATTAGTAATATTTTAGGAGGGATTAAATTATGCAAAAAAGAAATATTGGTCTTTGTATTGTTCTTTCAATTATCACTTGCGGTATTTATGGAATTTATTGGTTTATAAAACTGGTTGATGAATTAAATATACTTTCAAACGATAAAAATGCCCAATCAGGCGGTATTGTTTTCTTGCTTTCACTTGTTACATGCTCAATTTATTTGTTTTTCTGGATGTATAAAGCAGGCGAACAAGTCAACAGAGCAAAATCGGTAAGAGGTTTACCTACTGACACAAATGCAGGTGTTATTTATTTGCTTCTTACATTGTTCGGGTTGAGTATTGTATCATATGCTTTGATTCAAAACGAAATCAACAATTTGATTGATTAATTTTCGTTATGACAGTAAGAATTAAAAGAGTAATAGGCATTATAGCGCTGACAATAACTGCGCTATTTGCCTATGCTTTTTTTTGCAAAAAAACGAGACTGGCGATTCCATGCATCTTTCATTTAATAACAAGACTTAAATGTCCGGGTTGCGGTATTACAAGAATGTGCTTTTCATTGTTAGAATTAGATTTCGTTTCCGCTTTTCATTATAACCCTGCTATTTTTTGTCTTTTACCTGTTTTTGCAGGTATATTTATTCATATTGTTTATAGGTACATTAAATATAATACTCTTATGCCTAACAAGTTTTTTAATGTGCTGATTTATGTTGTTTTAGTATTGCTAGTGGCTTTTGCAATTTTTAGAAATATTTTTGGGTTTTAGCCGAATTATCTTGACAAATTAGTGTATTTCTGGTATTATACTATTTGCTATGATAGTAGTCGCAATAATCAAAGTATAAACGGGTGTGGCGGAATCGGCAGTTTCAAACCGAGCACTGCCGGTGGCAGATTAAGCGATGGTTTGAAAGCGCAGCAACACGAGAATTGCGAGGTTAATACCGAGTAAGGCGAGTTAATGTTGCAAGAGTAGCGTAGCGCGGCTGCCATACGAATAACTAAATATACGCGGGTGTGGCGGAATTGGCAGACGCGCTAGACTTAGGATCTAGTGTCTTTCGATGTGCAGGTTCAACTCCTGTCACCCGCACCACAAAAGGGTTTCGGCTAAAACCGAAACCCTTTTTTATACATTTCAAACAAAGCAATAATTCTTCTAAATATATTAACACACTTTTTATTATATAAGCAATGGTTATCAACGTGTTATGCTTTTTTGCACGAAAAAGCACAGATTAACCTGTTTTCAGGTTAATCTGTGCTTAATCTTGGAGCATTATAAATTAAACTTCTTTTATATGCCATATTTCATCAGCATACTGCTGTATAGTACGGTCTGACGAGAATTTTCCTGCATTGCACATATTGATAAAGCACTTTTTAGCATAATCATATTTATCCTTTTGTGCATTGTTCATATCAATTTTTGTCTTAATATAGCTGTCGAAATCAAGCAACAGGAAATAGTGGTCAGGTTGATGCCAACTTGCACCCTCTAAAATAGCGTCATATAGTTCTTTAAACATACCTGTGCCACCGTCATCAAGCGTACCGTCAATAAGAGCATCAAGCACACGTTTTATGCGCTTATCTTTATTGTAAAATTCTTTCGGATTATAAGCATCTTTTATTTTCTCAATTTCTTCAACTCTTGCACCGAAAATAAAGTTGTTTTCTTCACCTGCTTCTTCTACGATCTCGATATTTGCACCGTCAAAAGTTCCTAAAGTACAAGCGCCGTTGAGCATCAACTTCATATTACCTGTACCGCTCGCCTCTGTGCCTGCGGTAGAAATCTGCTCCGAAACATCTGCCGCCGCAACTATTTTTTCAGCATAAGAAACATTATAATTTGATACAAAAGCAATATTAATATATTTGCTTACTTCAAGGTCTTTTTCAATCAGTTTTCTAACCTCGTCAATAAGTTTAATTATTGCTTTTGCTCTGAAATATCCCTGAGCGGCTTTTGCACCAAAAATAAAAGTTGTAGGTTTAAAATCCTTTAATTCGCCGTTTTTTATTTCAAAATACAACTCTAAAATTCCCAAAGCGTTAAGGAATTGGCGTTTGTATTCATGAAGTCGTTTAATCTGGACATCATAAATAGTTTCAGGGTCAACCGAAAAGCCGTCGTGCGACATAATGTAATCGGCAAGCACCTTTTTATTGTTTTTCTTAATATCAATAAATTTGTCGAGAACCTCTTTATCATTCGCAAACTTCTCTAACTTTTTAAGCTCACCAAGATTGTTAATCCAAGATTCGCTTCCAAGCAATTCAGTAATAAGTGCGGATAATTCTGGATTACAAAGACCTATCCAGCGACGCTGTGTGATGCCGTTTGTTTTATTTTGAAATTTTTTAGGTTTCATTTCATACCAGCATTTAAGCACTTCATCTTTTAAAATCTCGGTATGTATTTTTGCAACTCCGTTTATATATTTTGAACAATAGCAAGCAAGATAAGCCATGTGAACTGTTTTATTCTGAATAATATCAACCTGAGGGTGAAGTTCTTCCGGGAAATTTGTAGCCTTTAATTCAGATTTGAATTTTGCATCTATTCTTTTGATAATCGCAACAATTTCCGGTGAAATCTTTCTTACAAATTTCATATTCCACTTTTCAAGTGCTTCTTGCATGATTGTATGGTTGGTATAATTAAAAACATTGCAGGCAATCACAAATGCTTTATCAAATCCGACTCCTTCAAGATTCAAAAGTCTTATTAGTTCCGGTATTGAAATTACAGGATGAGTGTCATTAAGCTGAATTGTAACTTCATCAGGTAATTTAGAAAAATCATCACCATGCTTTGCTTTGAATTTCTTTAAAATATCCTGCAATGACGCTGACGAAAAGAAATACTGCTGTTTCAGTCTTAAAAGTTTACCTGAATCAGTACTGTCATTGGGATAAAGAACTCTTGAAATGTTCTCGGCACTGTTTTTATTCTTTAATGATTTATCGTATTTTTGGTCATTAAATAAACCAAAATCAAATTCCTCTTTTGCCTCTGCCTGCCACAAACGAAGCGTGCCGATATTATCGGTATTATATCCTATTACAGGCATATCATAAGGTACAGCTCTTACAGTTTCGTCAGTAAATACAACCTCTACTGCTTCGCCCTCT
>CACYEQ010000078.1 GCA_902773485.1 Oscillospiraceae bacterium | reverse complement strand
TTATAATATACCTCCTTATTCTTTTCTTGGGTCGATATATTTAGCAGCATCATTAAATCTGCCGTAAGTACCCATTGATTTTTTGTATGCTTCGTTTGGTTCATCGCCTGCTTTGATAAAGTCAGTCATTTTGCCGAGTGAAACAAATTCATATCCGATAACTTGATCATCTTTATCAAGAGCAATTCTTGTAACATAACCCTCAGCCATTTCAAGATATCTAACGCCTTTTGCTTTGGTGCCGTACATAGTACCAACCTGTGATCGAGAACCTTTACCAAGGTCTTCAAGACCTGCACCTATTGTAAGACCGCCTTCCGAGAAAGCAGATTGTGTGCGACCGTAAACAATCTGTAAGAATAATTCACGCATTGCTGTGTTAATAGCGTCGCAAACGAGGTCAGTATTAAGCGCTTCAAGGATTGTTTTTCCGGGAAGAATTTCAGCAGCCATAGCAGCCGAGTGAGTCATACCTGAACAACCGATTGTTTCAACAAGAGCCTCTTCAATAACGCCTTCTTTAACATTTAGGCTTAATTTACAGGCACCTTGCTGAGGAGCGCACCAGCCGACGCCGTGTGTGAAGCCACTGATGTCTTTAATTTCAGTAGCCTGTACCCATTTACCTTCTTCGGGTAACGGAGCAGGACCATGATTAGGACCTTTTGCTACTGTACACATGTTTTCAACTTCTTTTGAGTAAATCATTGTGTGTCATTTCCTTTCGATATATCAAATTAAGCATAATTTGCTAATACTCATTATAATAGATATTGCATTATTTTTCAAGTATTAATTGTAAAAATTTTGAACAATGGCAATTCTTGACATAATTATGTCTGTATGCTATAATATTCAAGCATAATAATGTATTTCTAGGAGATAATTGATGAAAATATCTGTAATTATTGCAGCATACAATTCAGAAGAATTTGTTGTTGAAACAATTGAAAGCATTTTAAATCAAACAATTGATGATTTTGAAATCATTGCTGTCAATGACGGTTCAACAGATAATACATTACAAATTCTTAATGGATATGCTGAAAAATATGAGAATTTTTTAGTTATAGATAAAGAAAACGGCGGGCCTGCTTCTGCAAGGAATTTAGGTATTGATATTGCTCGCGGTGACTATATTTTCTTTTTTGATGCTGATGATATTCTTGAATTTGACGCTTTGGAAGAATTGTATAATACTGCGGTAAAAAGAAAAGCTGATTTGGTAATAGCAAAGTTTGATGTTTTTAATAAATATAAAACAATTCCTATAAAAACAGTTGATGATTTAGTAACTAAAAAGTATATTGATAAATACGAACCGTTGATTTTGTGGAATTATACATTATCAAGTAAACTTTTTAAAAGAGAAATTATTAAAAAATATAATTTAAAACTAAAAAATATCACTTACTCTGAAGACGGAGAGTTTATGTTAAGATTTGTTTATCATTCAGATAGGATAGCAGGTCTTGATAAAGTTATCTTTCATTACAGAAAACTTACATTCGGTGAATATGGATCTATAACTTCTTATATTGATTATAAAAAGATTAATGATTTTATTACTGCACACAATTTAATATTAAAATCTGCCGAAAAAAGCGTATTGAGAGATTATAAAAAGTACAGTAGCATTGAAGAAGCAAAGGCTGATAATAAAAAAGTTAGTCAGTATTTTTATGAGATAGTAAAAAAGGAATTACAAATGCTGTTAAATCAATTTTATCCTAAGTTTTGGAATATGGATGAAGAAACAATAAAACTGATTTGCGATGAAATTAACAGAAAAATTGGTTTAATAGATATGAAGTCGTTATCAGAACTTATAGAAATGCATTCCGATATTTGTTTATTTAATATTCACTCAAAAAAGAAAAATATTGTAGATTATGCTTGTATAACGGCGGTATTATACGCTGAAAAGAGTCAATGGCATGGGTTTTTGGAGTGTTTGGACAGTCTTAGAATTCAAAGTTTGATTAATATTAAAATTGTTGTACCCGAATATATGAAAGACAGCGTAATTAACAATGGTTTTTATCAGGAAAATATTGTGTTTTCCGAGTGTGAATCGAAAGATGATTTTTATAAAAATCAGTTGAATAAGGCGTCAACAGACTATATTATTTTTTGTGAACCAAAAGTAATTTATTATACAAATGCTTTCAGGTCTGCATATAGAATATTTTTGAAGGATTTTCCTGATGTTATCTCAAATTTAATATATCATTATGATTTTGGTGAATTTGAACCTGTTACCTTAAATAAAATTGCTTTTGATGAGATGGTTGGAGGAGTAAAAAAATGCAAACAATTATATGCTGACAGGACATTAACAAATAAGTTTTTCAATGTTGAGTTTTTAAAACATTGCTTAAAAGATAGCGATAAACCGATAATTGATCAATTAGAAGACATTTGTCTTAGCGGTTACTGCTTGTTTTCTGAATCTGAGAGCGTTGTTTTTAATGATAAAAATGAGAATTTTATTGAATTTGTTGCTACAAAAGAGAGCAAGCCGCTTTTGAAAGAATATTTAAAAGATATTGATTGCGACTTAAATTCTTCAAATATGAAGATAAAAAGAGTTATTGCATTTTCAAAACTCTTAAAATTGAAGAATGAAAATTTAAAAAATATATTAAAAAATATTACTATTCATTTATACAAGAACAAGAAGATTAAGGATAGGGTTCTGTTCTATTCTAATAGAACTCATAAAAAACTTGCAGGAAATTCAAAAGCGGTTTATTCCAAGGTTAAGTGCAAAAAGATTATTGAAGCAAGAACGCATTATAATATTTTTAACGAACTTTTAATGATTTCAAGAATAATGACCAGTAAGGTGATTGTTACAGATGATTATGTAAGGTACTTGCGCTATATTCCTGTTAAACCTGAGCAAAGGGTTATTCAACTTTGGCATGCATGCGGTGCGTTTAAAAAATTCGGTCAAAGGGGAACAAATATGTCAGTCAAGAACGATTTGGCCACACATGCTCAGTACAGCCTTGTATCTGTAAGCAGCGATTATGTGAGAAGCATTTATTCAGATGCATTAGATGTTAGCATTAATAAGGTAAGGGCATTGGGATGCCCTTCAACCGATAAGTTCTTAAATAAAAAATCTATTAACAAAATAAGTAACAGGATTTATGCTAAATATCCTAAGTTTAAAGATAAGCAAATTATTATATATGCGCCTACTTTTAGAGATACAGGAAAGGGCAGAAGCGAGTTTATACCAAATATAGATTTTGAAAAGTTAGCGAGAGAACTTTTACCAAATCAGTTGTTGATTATATGCCCTCATCCTGTTATGAAAAATAAAATTGTAGATAAAGATTATGAGAATATAAAAGTTGTAAGAGATTTTTCAACAGATAATCTAATGATGATTTCTGACATGCTTATAACAGATTATTCATCGGTAATTTTTCAGTATTCATTACTTAACAAGCCGATGGTGTTTTATTGCTATGATTTAGATTCTTACAGTCGTGACTTTTACTTGAATTATCCTAATGATTTGCCGGGAGAAGTATTAAAAACTCAAAGCGAACTTACTGATTTTATTACTGATCAAAAAAATTTTTGCATTACTGATAAAAATAAAATGTTTTTTGATAAGTATATGTCTGCTTGTGATGGAAAAAGCAGTAAAAGAATCGCAGATTTGATAAACTCTTATATAGAACAGAAGTGAAAGATTGATTATTTATGAATAAAACAAGCATTGAATTTATAAGTACACAGGGTAAACTGTTTGAAGAGAATATGCAACTTATCAAAGATTATTTTGTATATTCGAAAGGTATTAATCCTGAGTTTGCTTTTTACATTAAGCCTAATAATAAAAGAAATAAAATATTACGAAAAGGCGTATTATTAGGAAGAAAGGCATTTTGCAAAAAAATAAATAATTCTTTTTGTGTTGATGCTTCTTTGCCTAAGAAACTTAACAAAAAGGCAAAAAAAGCGAATAGAATCTTACTGGCGGCACCTAATGATTTTCCTTTTAAAGTTGTTAATTCAATTAATGTTAGTGCCAATCAAAAAGATAGGTTTAATTCTTTTAATTATGTTGTTACAGGTTCAGATTTTCAAAGAAAACTTTTTGAAAACACATATAATACAAAAGCAACAATTATAAACGATATAATGTTGCCTTATAATTATGAACTTAAAAAAGGTGAAAAAACAGAAATATATAGAAAGAAAATAGAATATTACTATCCGGAAATTAAGAATAAAAAGATTATTACCATTTTGACTTCTAACAGAAAAAGCAATGATGCAGTAAAAATTAATAATTTTAATTTAAAAGGTTTTATTGATAGACTGGATAGTGATTGTTTTGTTTTTACTAACAGTAAATTCTTACTTGAAAATGCTAATGAATTATCAAATAAATATATAAATAGATTTGCTTTTATTAATAAGCATTTACCAATAGGCGATTTGCTATATTTTACTGATTGTCTGATTACAAACCAACCTAATTATGCTACTGCTTTTTCTGCTACCGAAAAAAACTTATTTTGTTTATCACAAATAAATAATAATCTTGAAAAGTATATGAAAAAAGAGTTTCCAAAGTTGTATATTGATAATATGAATTCTTTTGACATTACAAAACTATTAAGCAATGAATTATCCAATGAGTTTAAAAAAGTCAGTAAATTGTTTAATGTTCAATCAGATAAAAATCCTTATGAAGTTATTGCTGATATAATAAAAAAAGACAGTTGAAAAACTGTCTTTTTTATTATGCTTTCCAAATTCTTTTATTTAAAATTCCTGCAAAATAGTCAAAAGCCATTGCAATAAGGCAAGTAGCTATTAAAGACACAATAAAAAATTCATATTTGTGAGTTAAATTAAATCCATAATACTGCAAAATCAACATGGGAATTCTTTGTAAAATATATATGCTGAAAATGTGTTTTCCGAACCATTCGAGAATAGGATTTCTAATTGAAACTTTCATAGTAAATATTACGACTGACAAAGTGAAAGCAACAGCCCAAATTGAATAGGTATATATACTGTTTGAACGAATATTATATGACCAAAAATAAACGCAGGCAATTATTAGGCAGACGGTTGCATAAAAAAATCCGTTTTTCATAACAAACTTATCAATATAAGTTTTAAAGTAAGAATAGAAACTGCCCAATGGAAACAAAATAGCAGTATTATATGTATAAGCAGGTCTGCCAATTAGCATTTGTGAGTAAACAAATAAAATTGTAAGAATAAAAAAAATAAATAGTCCTATAATTCTTGTTATTTTGTTATTTTTAATCTTTATAAAAAAAAGTGATATAAATATAAGTAGATAAATAACAAGTGTAACAAAAATATACCAATTTGAATTGCCGACTGATTCCCAACCGATTAAAGACAATATAATTGTTTTTAAACCAAAAGTCTTTCCTAAAAAGAATTGGAGGATTATGAATAATAATACCGCAATATCAAAATTTAAAAGCACCGAAAGAAATCTTTTATAAGGGATTGTTTTTACATAACCGAATCCTTTTTTAGTAATGGACTCCATTATTCCGTAACCGGAATAGAATAAGAACATTGCAACAACCATTTGGCTTAAATGTGATTTAATTGCAATATAGGGCTCATTATAAATACCGTTAAGTGTCACATATTGTGAGTAATGCGAACAGAAAACAAGTATAACAAAAAGACCTTTAATAATATTTGATTTTTCTTTTGAATTATAATCCGTATAAAACTCACCAATCGGTGCAACTTTCGCATCGCAGAAAGTAATTATTAACAAGAGCAGTACAATAAATACCATTTTATACCTCTATTACTTTTATATTGCATTTTTATGAAAAAATCATATAAATTAATAAAATTATTGCAAGTACTATTCTGTAATATCCGAATACTTTGAAATCGTGTTTTTTAATATATCCCATTAAGAATTTAATAGCAATTACCGAAACTATAAACGAAACCAAAATTCCAACAAACAAACAAGCAACGGTAATCGGGTCAAATATTATTTTGCTCAACAGTTTTACCGCTTTTAAAAGCGAAGCACCGAACATAACGGGAATTGCCAAAAAGAACGAAAATTCAGCGGCAACTTCGCGAGTGCAACCTATTAAAATCGCTCCCAAAATTGTAGCACCCGAGCGAGAGGTACCAGGTATCATTGATAAAACTTGAAATACACCAATTATTAAAGCAGTTTTAAAAGAAAGTTTTGAAAGACTATTTGTTTTCGCTTTTATTCTGCCTTGATTTTTCATATTTTCAACAACAATAAATCCAATACCGTAAACTAATAACGTAATCGCAACGGTAGGAAAGTTGTAAAAATTAGTGTCAAGCCAATCATCAAGCAGAAGTCCCAAAATAGCAGCAGGTAGGCATGCAACAATTATTTTAAACCATAAAATTAGTTTTTCAATATAAACAAAATTATTGCAGAAATTTTGCACTTTACCAGAAAAACCGTCTTCAATAGGAGTTTTCCAGTTAATAATCTTGCGTTTCTTTTTTGAATGGAACGGCCAAATTTTGTTCCAGAACAAAACAATCACCGCCATAATTGCACCTAACTGAACAATAACTCTGAAAAACTCAATAAAATTTTCGTTTAAATTAAAATTAAAGAATTTTTCAAACAATATTAGGTGGCCTGTACTGCTTATAGGTAACCATTCGGTAATACCTTCAATAATTCCGTAGAAAATTGATTTAATAATCTCAATCATAAATTTCCTCCTTAAAGTTGCCAATCAATGGGCGACTGACCGTTTTTAACTAAAAACTCATTTGTTCTTGAAAACGGTCTGCTACCAAAAAAACCGCTATATGCAGAGAACGGACTCGGATGAGCCGATTCAATTATTAAGTGATTTTTGTTAGTGATTAAATTTTTCTTTGCTCTTGCGTTTGCACCCCAAAGAATAAAAACAACAGGCTTTTCACGGTCGTTTAGCAGTTTTATAACTTTATCTGTTATTTGCTCCCAACCTATACCTTTGTGAGAATTTGGTGAGGCTTCACGAACTGTTAAAACCGTATTTAACATTAAAACGCCTTGCTTTGTCCATTTAGTAAGGTCCCCACTGTCCATAGGCTGGTCGATGCCAAGATCAGATTTTTGCTCTTTATAAATATTTATGAGCGACGGGGGCGGTTTAATACCTTGTTTTACCGAAAAGCAAAGCCCGTGCGCCTGGCCTTTACCGTGGTAAGGGTCTTGCCCTAAAATCACCGCTTTTACATCATTGTAATCAGTCAATTTAAAAGCGTTAAAAATATCCTGCATGGGCGGATATATTGTTTTGGTAAAATATTCTTTTTTCAAAAATTCACGAAGTTCAAGGTAGTTTTCAGAATTAAAATCTTCTTTTAATAATTCGTCCCAGCTGTTATTTATATGTACCATTTTATTTTCCTTCTTGCGAATAAATATGATTTAATACCGCAATTTCTTTGCCGTTTTGTAAATATACTCTCGGCACTCTTTTTCCTACTAAACAAACTATTTCGTAATTAATAGTGTTGCAAAGATTTGCAAAATCATCGGTTGAAAGACCTTTTCCGCCAAAAAGCAAAACTTCATCACCGACTTTTACATTGTTAATATCAGTAATATCAACCATTAATTGGTCCATACATACTCTGCCTAAAATTCTTGCTTTTTTGCCATTTATTACAACATAACCATTATTTGAAAGTGAACGTAAGTAGCCGTCTGCATAGCCGACAGGAACAGTAGCAACTGACATTTTATTCTCAGCCTTAAAAGTTTTGCCGTAAGAAACAGTATCATCTTTATAAATTTTTTTGGTAAGTGAAACAACTGATTTCATCGTAAAAGCAGGCTTTAAATCATATTTTTCAAAATAACTTGAAGGATTAAGCCCGTAAAGAATTATGCCGGGACGCACCATATCAAGATGATACTGCGGTTTATCAAGCGTTGCGGCAGAGTTTGCACAATGACGAAGTTTAAAATTAACACCGTTTTGCTTTAATTTTTCTATTACATCGCAGAATAATTCAAATTGTTTTTTTGCGTGTTCGCCATTTTCATCGTTATCGTAATCTGATGTTGCAAAATGGGTAAATATTCCCTCGGAAATAATATTACCGCCTTTAAGGCTTGTTAAAATATCTTCAACTGCACTTTTATCATCAAGTGAATGATGATAAAAACCTATTCTGCCCATACCGCTGTCAATTTTTATATGACCTTTAACTTTTACATTATCGGCTTTCGCTTGCCTTTGCAAACTTAAAGCATATTCTTTATCAAGAATAGCCTGTGAAATATTATTCTCAGCCAAAGTTTTTGCAAGCGTTACAGGTGTGTAGCCCAAAATCAAAACAGGCTTTTTAATTCCGAATTTTCGCAGTTGCAAAGCCTCTTCAATATTTGAAACTGCAAACCAATCGGCACCAAGATTATCAAATAATTTTGCTAAAATTTTAGCACCGTGACCGTAAGCATCAGCCTTTACAACAGCCATTATTTTTGTGCTTTTTGAAACCTTTTCTTTTATTAAATTGAAATTGTGTTCGATATTATCAAGATTTATATCAGCCCATGTTCTGTGTAAAAACAGCGACATAAAATAAATAACCTCTTTTCAAAATAAGCATACATTATTATTATACAATGTTTTTAATTTAAAGTCAATGTATAAGAATTATTTTTTAACATATAATTATAACTACCAAAGGAGGGAAGAGAGATGGAAGAAAAAAATAAAAAAGATAATGAGGCAAAAGAAGTACAACTGGGAGATAATGAAGATTTTATATTTTCAGGATATGACATAAAACCACATTCGGAAAGGTAATTTATAACACACCTTTGAAATAAAGACCTCTTGTAAATTTTGATTCAAATTCTTTGTGATTTGCAAAATTGTTTATAAGAATTTTTTCAACCATGTTTTTGCTTTCGAAGGTGAAATTAAACAAAACAAAATCCATGTTCTTATATAAATTCGGCTTATCAATAACATATAAAGGTACGCTGTTATACATTGCAGTAACATTATCCTCACAGAAAATAGCAAAATTAATATTTTTTCTGTCAGTGATAATGTTATTGCAATTTTTGCATCCGTTATTTGCTCGAATAGGACAATTTCTAAGTATCATTAAAGGTAAATTGCCGTAAATTAATATTCCTTTCGGCTTATTTGAATTAAGTGATTTTATTTGATATTCACTTATTTCAACTGATAATGTACAGTAATCGGCAGGGCAGTTTTGCAATGAGTAAGAATTAAATATATTCAGAGATGCTCCTGCTACAATTTCAAACTTTAACTCTCTTAAAGTGTTATAAGCGGAGATGTTTTGCATGTATGCGAAATTTACTCCTGATTCTTTTGCAAGTAATAGTCTGTTTTTATCTAACTCGTTAAAAAATACAGGTGTTTTTATGCCGATATTATAACCTTTTTCAGTTAATTCTTTAATTTTTTTAAAATTGCTTGAAAGCGGTACAAAAAATATGTCGGCACAGTTGTTATCGGGTATTTGTGATAAATCGTGTACTAATACGAATTTTTCGGGTATTAAATCAAATTCTTCAAATTTTTGCTTTTCTTTCTCAAAATGAAAGGGAACAGGCGTGATTTTTGAGCGAAGTTCGGTTAATTTTTCGAGCGATTTTGTCTTTAATTCAGATAGTGTTTTACCGCTTACAAATAAATTTTTATCAAGATTAATTTCAATTTTATTTACTTTATAAGGGGTTGAGCCTGTTTTTATAAGTTTTGTTGAAATTTCTTCTTCTGTGGTAGGTTTGTTTTTTGCTTCTTCGGAAATATCACTTGCAATATTTACAGTATTTTTTCCGTCTGAAACAATTATTTTTGATTTTTTACTCTGTTTAAATTTGGCTTTAACAGTTATTTCAACGCTCTGTCTTTCTTTTCGGTAAAGTTTGTGAATAGAGTTTTTAATTTGTTTTGATTTTTCAATGTCATCTTCCTGCCTTATACCGAACATTTCTTTATCGGCTTTGTTATTTATGTATCCGTCGGTAAATCCCGATCGAGAAAAAACATCTTGTAAAACCTTTAAACTTTGTTCTTTTCCTGCAATGTTATTTTTATATAAATAAGCGGAATAAGTTGCGGCTGCGACATATTCTTCACTTTTCATTCTGCCTTCGATTTTTAATGATGATATACCTATTTTTTTGAATTCATCAAAATATTTGTATAAATTCATATCTTTAAGGCTTAAATCATATCCGTTACCGTTAATAACTTTAAAAGGAAGTCTGCAAGGTTGAGCACAAAGCCCTCTGTTTCCGCTTCGACAACCTAAAACAGAACTTAATAGACATTGACCCGAAACCGACATACAATGCGCTCCCTGAACAAAAATTTCAAGTTCTATATTGTTTTTATTAGCATATTCCGCTATTCTTTTAATTTCTTCAAGCGAGTTTTCACGAGCAAGAACAACTCGACTGAATCCTTTTTCTTTTAAATATTTTACACCCTCGATATTGTGAACGGTCATTTGTGTTGAAGCGTGCAAAGGCATATTTTGGGCAGAGATTTTAATTAATTCAGCAAGCCCCGAGTCGTTTATAATTATTCCGTCAATACCTGCTTCACTCGCCGATTTTACTATATCCATAGCGTCATTAATTTCTTCATCTGCAACCAGAGTATTTAGTGCAAGGTATGCTTTAACACCTCTTATATGACAGTATTTAGAAATATCTTTTAAATCATTTTTTGAAAAGTTTTCGGCATTTCTTCGTGCGTTAAATTCGCCGACTCCGAAATAAACAGCGTCAGCACCGCTTCTTACGGCTGAAATTAATGAGTTTTTGTTGCCTGCCGGTGATAAAATTTCCATATTTTGCGTCCTTTTTATAAATTTCACTTTACATTATACAATAAAAGCGTTAAAATATAAATAGAAATTTTAAAAAATGGATGGTTTATTGTTATGATTGAAATTAATAATTTGTTAGATACTTCAAAAACTATTGCAAAAGCTATATTTAAAAATAAAAAATACCCTTTTGAGGTTTTGCCTGAAATAAAAACATTTATTTTAGAACTTCAAAAAACACTTAATAAAGATGATTTTAAGGTTATAGATGAAAATGTTTACATACATAAATCGGTGAAGGTTTATAATACAGCAAACATTTTTGGGCCTTGCATAATTGATGAGGGAACCGAAGTTCGCCCAGGTGCATTTATCAGAGAAAATGCAATTATCGGCAAAAATTGCGTTGTAGGCAATTCTACCGAGATTAAAAATGTTATTATTTTTGATAATGTTCAAGTACCGCATTACAATTATGTAGGCGATTCGGTTTTAGGTTATAAATCTCACATGGGCGCAGGCTCGATTACTTCAAATGTAAAATCCGACAAAACTTTGATAAAAGTTAAAAATGCAGACGAAATAATTGAAACAGGTCTTAAAAAAATGGGTGCAATTCTCGGCGATAATGTTGAAGTTGGTTGTAACAGCGTGTTAAATCCCGGAACAATTGTTGGCAGAAATACAAATATTTATCCGCTTTCAAGTGTTCGAGGAACTGTTTTTGAAAACAGCGTATATAAATCAGCTGATAATATAGTTGAAAAATTTTAAAACTATGAATATTATTTAAAAAAATACAAATAAATAAGATATATCTTAAAAAAGGAGATTTTTAAATGAAGAAAATTATATCTTATTTATTTTGTTTTATAATGATGTTGACATTTGCTTCTTGCGGTAACGACGCTTATATCGGTATGGACAAGGCAAAAGATACTGTTGTAAGTGATATCGGTGCAATAGTTGACGATGTTGAATTTGCTGCAAATGAACTTGTTAATGATGATAACGGCGACTATTATTATATGAAATTTAAAAAAGACGGTAAACTTTACACTTATAAAGTAGATGCAGTTTCGGGCGATATTATCGAAAAAAATTCAGATGACGATTATGATGACAATAATAACAATAACAACGATAATAATAACAACAATACAACAGATAATACGCAAGCAAGCAATCAGAATGCAGAAAACGATTCAATTCTCGAAAGTGATACTACCGAAAATACCACGCAGTCAGACACAACATCAACAACAAAATAACTTTTCAAAAAGTCCGCTTTTATGCGGACTTTTTTGTTGACAATAAAGTAAATATAATGTAAAATATAATGAGAATTAATAAAGCAAAGGGAGAAAAAATAATTGACTTTTATAGCGTGTTTGATATGTAAAATAACCTTGTTTGTTTTAAAAATAACAGGCAGAGGCGGTACAACATTGCCGGGTAGAATTGCGCTTAAAGTAAAACCCGATATTCTCAAAAATGTTTCAAAAGGCGTAAAAGTGGTTTTAGTAACAGGCACTAACGGTAAAACTACTACTTGCCGAATATTGGAGCAGATGTTTAAAGACAGCGGTAAAAACTATTTTCTTAACAAATCGGGTGCGAATTTGATTACAGGAATAACAACCTCGTTTATTATGAATAGTTCTGTTTTCGGTAAATGTAAAAAAGATATGGCGATTATTGAGTGTGATGAAAACGCTTTTAAAAAAGTCAGCCTTTATTTGAATCCTGAGGTAGTATTAGTTACTAATGTATTTCGTGACCAGTTAGATCGTTACGGCGAAGTTACGCATACTCTCGGATCAATAAGAGAATCAATTTCTCATCTTAAAAGTACAACGCTTTGTCTTTGCACCGATTGTTCGCTGACATATTCGCTTTCTCGTGATTTTGCGGATAATAAAAATATTAAAATTTTAACTTACGGTGTAAATATTCCTTTTGATAACGAGGTTGCTGAAACCAATGTTTCTGATGCAGAGTATTGCATTTTTTGTAAAACAAAATATGAGTATGATTATCATACATTCGGTCATTTAGGTGGATATAAATGTCCAAAATGTGGTTACAGTAGGTCAATTCCCGATGTCGGCGTTGATGAAATAATATCTATTAAGGCTGATTATTCCGAAGTTAAATTAAATATTTTAGGTGAGCGTTTTGATACAAAAGTAAATGTTCCGGGTACTTATAATATTTACAATGCCGCAGGTGCTGCACTGGCACTCAAAGTGTTGGGGTTTGAGTCAAAAGATATAGTAAAATCTGTATCAGAATTTAATTGTGCTTTTGGCAGAATGGAGAAGTTTACTTATAAAAACCATAATATAAATATGATTCTTGTAAAAAATCCGGCAGGATTTACGCAAGTTACCTCACATTTGTCAAGAATCCGGAATGATTTTGCTGCAATATTTTGTCTTAATGATAATGCTGCTGACGGCAGAGATGTCAGTTGGATTTGGGATGTTCATTTTCATAATCTTTTAAAATCTCCGTATCTTAAAAAAGTTTACACTTGCGGAAAGCGTGCTTATGATATGGCACTTGTTCTTAAATACAACGGCTATGACGAAAACAATATAACGGTAATTGAAAATGAAGATTATGATAAAGAAATTGAGTATATTATTGCAGAAAATAAAGATGTTTATATAGTCCCGACTTATACTTCAATGATGGAGCAACGACATAAAATTGCAGCAAAATTCGGCGGAAAGGAGTTTTGGGAATGAGAAAATTAAATATTTATCATATTTATCCCGATTTACTTAACCTTTACGGCGACAGAGGTAATATTTTATGTTTAAAGCAACGCATAGAAAGACGAGGTATTGAAACAGAAGTCTTTGAAGTAAAAATGGGGGAGAAGTTTGATTCTGACAATGCCGATATAATCTTTATCGGCGGAGGGCAGGACTTTGAACAAGATGTTTTGCTTAAAGACCTGAAAGGTGATAAAGAAAAAGCACTTATAAATGCAATTGAAAGCGAAAAGGTTTTGCTTGCAATTTGCGGGGGCTATCAAATGCTGGGAAAGTATTATAAAACTCACGACGGTATTCAAATGGATTTTGTCGGTGCGCTTGATTTTTATACAATCGGTGAAAAAGAACGAATGATTGGCAACTATGCTTTTAAAACAGATGAGGGAACAGAAATTGTTGGATTTGAAAATCATTCGGGCAAAACTTATCTTGGTAATAATGTAAAACCGCTGGGAACTGTTATTAAGGGATTTGGTAACAACGGTGAAGATAAAACAGAGGGTGCAATTTATAAAAATTCTTTCTGCACTTATTCTCACGGTCCTGTTTTGCCGAAAAACTCCGAATTTGCCGACCTGCTTATTAAAAAGGCGTTAAAAAATAAATACGATGATGATGAAATTATTTCAATTAATGATGAATTTGAAACGAAAGCACACAAATCTGTTATTAATATGTATATAAATTCTTAATATAGAATTTTAATAATTATTTATAGAGGAGAAATAAAATGATTTCAAAGGACATTAAATATGTAGGTGTAAACGACCATGATTTAGACCTTTTTGAAGGTCAGTACATCGTTCCAAACGGTATGGCGTACAACTCTTACGTAATTGTTGACGAAAAAATTGCTATTATGGATTCAGTCGACGCAAGATTTTTTGATGAATGGATTGCAAATATTAAAAATGCTTTGGGTGACAGAGAACCTGATTATCTCGTAGTTCAGCATATGGAACCTGACCATTCAGCAAATATCGAAAATTTTATGAACGCTTATCCAAATGCAACTATTGTTTCTTCTGACAAAGCGTTTACAATGATGAGTAATTTTTACAAAACTGCTTTTGAAGACAGAAGAATTGTAGTAGGTGAGGGTGATACGCTTAAACTCGGTACACATACTTTGAATTTTATCGCTGCACCTATGGTTCACTGGCCTGAGGTTATTGTGACTTTCGACAGTACCGATAAAGTGCTTTTCTCGGCTGATGCTTTCGGCAAATTCGGTGCACTTGATATTGCTGAAGATTGGGATTGCGAGGCAAGAAGATACTATTTCGGAATCGTAGGAAAATACGGTATGATGGCGCAAAATTTGCTTAAAAAAGCAAGTACGCTTGATATTAAAACTATCTGCCCTTTACATGGTCCTGTCTTATCAGAGAATCTTGAATACTATCTCGGTTTATACAACACTTGGACAACATATGGTGTCGAAAGTGAAGGCGTGATGATTGCTTACACGTCGGTTTACGGCCATACAAAGCAAGCCGTTGAACTTCTTGCAAAAGCACTTAAAGAAAAAGGCTGCCCGAAGGTTGCTGTTAACGACCTCGCTCGTTGCGATATGGCAGAGGCGGTTGAGGACGCTTTTAGGTACGGTAAAATTGTTTTTGCTACAACAACTTATAATGCTGAAATATTCCCGTTTATGAAAACATTTATTGATAGTTTGACAGAGAGAAACTTTCAAAATAAACAAATTGGTATAATTGAAAACGGAAGTTGGGCTCCTGCTGCCGCTAAATATATGAAATCAATGCTTGACAAGAGCAAAAATTTGACTTTCACAGATACCATAGTAACAATAAAATCCGCTATGAGGGATGAAAATAAAAAACAGATTGAGGAATTAGCCAATGAACTCTGTAAATAATATTGATAACAATGCGTTGTTTAAAATCAGTTACGGGCTTTATGTTGTAACTTCAAATGACGGCAAAAAAGATAACGGACTTATCGTAAATACGCCTATCCAGGTAACAAGCACACCGCAAAAAGTTGCTGTAACCATAAGCAAGCAGAATTATTCGCACGATGTAATCAAAAATACAAAAATAATGAATGTGAACTGTCTTACAATTGAAACTCCGTTTAGCATTTTTGAAAAATTCGGTTTTGCAAGCGGTAAAGATGTTGATAAATTTGCAGATTGCAATCCTAATCGTTCTGACAACGGACTTGCGGTTTTGAAAAAGTATATTAATGCTTACATTTCGCTTAAAGTAACAGATTATATCGACCTTGGTACTCACGGTATGTTCATTTGTGATGTTAAAGAAGCAAAGGCTGTTTCTAATGCAGAATCAATAACATATACCTATTATCAGAACAGGGTTAAACCAAAGCCTGAAACTAAGGAGAAAAAAGGTTTTGTGTGCAAAATTTGCGGTTATGTTTACGAGGGTGAAGAATTGCCCGATGACTTTATTTGTCCGCTTTGCAAACACGGTGTAGCAGATTTTGAGCCGATTAAATAATATGTCAATTAAAAAACTTCGTAGTTATTTCAACTACGAAGTTTTTTCTTGTTTGTAGTTTTATTTGCAAAAAAGTACGTGAAAAATCCAATTGCAACACCAAGTATTGTTGCACCCAAAATATCGCTTGGGTAGTGAACATATAAATACATTCTCGAAAACGCAATCATTATTGCAAGAGGTATTGAAAATATAGCAAATTTTTTAGATGTAAGAGATAACACAGTTGCACTAATAATTGACGCCAAAGTGTGACCTGAGGGAAAAGAGTAGCCGGTGGGTTTAGAAATAATCAATTTGATAGTTGTTTCAATATCGTAAGGTCTTGTTCTTGCTATGAGATTTTTGATAATAAGATTTCCAAACAAAACGCCAAGAGCCATTCCTACAAGCATTATAATACCGGTTTTACGGTATTTTTTCGTTATTAACAGAATAATTGCAATAAGCAACCAAATTAATCCTTTGTCGCCTAAAAATGTAATTTTCGGCATTAAAAAATCTAAAAAACCGCATTTTAAATTATCTTGAATCCAATTAAGAACAGAAAAATCAAATTCTGTCAAATAATCACTCCTTATTTTGCTTTCGACTCACAATAAATGCATCTGTAAATTCGGTTTTGTTTATTTGTAAGTTTAAAAATATGAGGAAGTTCTTGCTCGGTTGTTGTAATACATCGAGGATTTTTGCATTTAATAACATTTTTAATTATTTCAGGAAGTTTCAGTTTTCTTTTTTCAAATAATTCACCGTTTTTAATTATATTCACGGTAGCATCAGGGTCGATATACGCTAAAATATCAATATCAACATCAAAATCAGAATCTATTTTTATTATATCTTTTTTACCTAATTTTTTTGAGGGTGCGTTTTTAATAATTGCAACCGAACATTCAAGGTTTTCTAGCCCTAAAAATTTGTAAATTTCCATTGCTTTACCTGCGGTGATATGGTCGATAACAATACCATTTTTAATTGAATCTATATTCATTAAAGCACCTCCAAAAGCATTAAAATCAGTGCCATTCTCATATATTTGCCGTATAAAACCTGTTTGAAGTAACACGCACGCTCATCTTTATCAATAGCAATCGAAATTTCATTTACTCTTGGTAATGGATGTAAAATTGATAAATCTTTCTTGGCGTTATTTAGTTTTTCGGGAGTTAAAATATAACTGTCTTTTAAACGCAAATAGTCTGCTTCGTTAAAAAATCGTTCACGCTGAACTCTTGTCATATATAAAATATCGAGTTCCGACATAACGCTTTCCAAGTCGGTAGTTTGAACATACTCAAAATTATTATTTTGAATAATATCTTTTTTAACATAACTTGGCAATTTCAACTCTTCAGGAGAGATTAAAACAAATTTAATGCCATTATATCTTGAAAGTGCCTCAATCAGCGAATGAACTGTTCTGCCGAATTTAAGGTCACCGCAAAAACCTACTGTAAGATTATCAAATCTGCCTTTTTCACGATAAATCGTAAGCAAATCAGCAAGCGTTTGAGTAGGGTGATTGTGACCTCCGTCACCTGCGTTGATAACGGGAATATCTGCATTCATAGCAGCAACTAACGGTGCACCCTCTTTCGGGTGGCGCATTGCGATAATATCAGCATAGCAACTAATAACTTTTGCTGTATCAGCTACGCTTTCGCCCTTTGATGCAGAAGAAGAACCTGCGTCAGACATAGAAAGAACATTACCGCCGAGTTCGTACATAGCCGCTTCAAAAGAGAGACGAGTTCGAGTAGATGGCTCAAAAAACAATGTTGCTAATTTTTTTCCATCGCAAATGTGAGCATATTTTTTCGGGTTTTCAATAATATTGTTGGCAGTATCAATTAGTTTTTGCAGTTCTTCAACCGATAAATCAAGAATATTAATAACGCTTCTCATTTTATTAACCTTTCAAACCGTTTTCTTGTCGTTCCATATTTTCAACAACAATATCGTAAATGTCTCCGAGCGTTGAACAGTATTCGAGTACTTCCCAAGGCTTATCTGTATGAAAATGAATTTTAATTAAATCTTCATCGCCGACAGCGAGAAGGCAATCACCTTTAAAATGTTCGAGTATATAATCGTGAATATCGTCTTCATCAAGGTCGTGCCCCTCAATTAAAAGTTGTGTATCAAATCTGTTTTCCATAAAACTTGCTCCTTAAATTATTTGCCTATCCAACTCTCGTCGGAAGGATTGTTTCTAAATTTGATAAGTCTTTCAATGTCATCGGGCTTAATATAGCCCTCATCAGCGGCAACTTCTGCTATGCAGTCGAAGTTCGTAAGGCTGATATTTTTAACATCTGCTTCTTTAAGTCTGTCAAGACCTTTTTGCATACCGTAAGTAAAAATACTTGCAATGCCTAAAACTTCTGCTCCTGCTTCTCTTAAAGCATCAACAACATCAATAACAGAACCTCCTGTTGAAATTAAATCTTCAATAACAACAACTTTTTGTCCTTTTTCGAGTTTACCT
>CACYEQ010000077.1 GCA_902773485.1 Oscillospiraceae bacterium | reverse complement strand
GTTGTTTGTTTTTGTTCGGTAAGGTTTTGCGCTTTTAAAACTGCGGTGGTCTGCTTTGCAGAAAGCACCTGATTTAGATTTATCGGCTGATTGAAGTTTTGGTCAAAAACCGCTTTTGAATAAGAATATATTTCTCCGCCCACAGCGGTTGCAACCAACACAAACACCACCGCAACTGCACAAAAGAAGATTTGAGCCATAAGAAAAGAAAACGCTCTGTCTTTCGGCTTTTTTACACTCTTTTTTTCTTCATCTTTTTCAGCGGGTTTTTCTTCTTGTTTTTCTCTTTGTTCAATCTCTATCACGCAAAAAACCTCCGTGCTTTTTTAAAAATATATGCACAGAGATTAATTATTTATGCTAATGTAATTTTCAAAAATACTTTCTTGCCTTTTTTAACAATAATATGCCCTTTTTCAAAATCGGCAGAAGTTATAACCGCTTTCAAATCGGTTACTTTTTTATCGTCAACCGAAACACCGCCTTGCTGAATAAGTCTTCTTGCCTCGCCCTTTGACGGGGTAAGTTTAGAAGCACAAAGCAGGTCAATCACGCCTATTTCACCGTTTTGCAATAAACTGCTTTCAAGTTCAAAAGACGGCATATTGCTGTTGTCATTTCCGCCTGCAAAAAGTGCTTTTGCGGCGGTTTGAGCCTTTTTAGCCTCTTCTTCGCCGTGAACGAGTTTTGTAAGTTCAAAAGCCAAAATTTCTTTTGCGGTATTGAGTTGCGAACCCTCCCAAGAATCCATCTTATCGATTTCTTCCAAAGGTAAAAATGTCAACATTCTTATACATTTCAGCACATCTGCATCGGCAACATTTCGCCAATACTGGTAAAAATCATAAGGTGAAGTTTTTTCGGGGTCAAGCCAAACCGCACCCGATTCGGTTTTGCCCATTTTTTTGCCTTCTGAATTAAGCAGAAGAGTAATTGTCATAGCGTAAGCGTCTTTACCGAGTTTTTTTCTTATAAGTTCAGTGCCGCCTAACATATTTGACCATTGGTCGTCTCCGCCAAACTGCATATTACAACCGTAATCCTGGTAAAGTTTATAAAAATCGTAACTTTGCATTATCATATAGTTAAATTCCAAGAACGACAAGCCCTTTTCCATTCTCTGCTTGTAACACTCCGCTCTTAACATATTGTTTACCGAAAAATGTGCGCCGACTTCTCTGAGTACATCAACATAGTTAAGTTTTAACAGCCATTCGGCGTTATTTATCATAAGTGCTTTGCCGTCTGAAAAATCAATAAATCTGCTCATCTGCTTTTTAAAACAGGAAATATTGTGGTCAATATCTTCTTTTGTAAGCATTTTTCTCATATCGCTTTTGCCTGAGGGGTCGCCTACCATACCTGTTCCGCCGCCGAGCAGAGCAATTGGCTTATTGCCCGCCATTTGAAGCCTTTTCATAAGGCATAGAGCCATAAAATGACCTACATGAAGGCTGTCAGCGGTAGGGTCAAAACCTATGTAGAAAGTAGCCTTGCCGTTGTTAATCAAATCTCTTATTTCTTTTTCATCGGTGACTTGTGCAATAAGTCCTCGCGAAACCAATTCTTCGTAAATTTCCATTTTATTAGTTCTCCTTTTTTAACCTAAATAATATATCATAAATACTGATTTTTGTCAATTATTAAGCATCTCCTCTGCGGTGGCAAGCGATGCGGGCGTTATTGCCGAGCCGATAATTCTTGCAAGTTCTCGCTTTCTTCCTTCAAAATCAAGCGGTCGAACATTAGTCGAGGCTCTGCCCGATGAAATCAGTTTTTCTATTTTTAAATGCGTATTTGCTTTTGCGGCTATTTGCGCCAAATGCGTTACGCAAATTACCTGTTTACCTTTTGATACCGTCTTTAATTTGTAAGCAACCTTTGCTGCGGCAGAACCCGAAATTCCTGTATCTATCTCATCGAAAATTAATGTCGGTACAATATCTGCATTGGAAAGCACATTTTTAATGCTTAGCATTATTCTAGACATTTCACCACCCGAAGCGATTTTTGAAAGCGGTTTTAACGGCTCACCCGGGTTGGTTGAAATTAAAAATTCAACCTTATCTGCGCCTAGCGAGGAATAAGGGCATTTTTCTATTGATACTTCGATTTTTACATCCGGCATATCAAGATATTTCAACTGTTCGCAAGTGTTTGAGGCGAAATATTTTGCTGCCTTTTTTCTGCTTTCGGATAAAACTTTTCCTTTTTCTTTAACTTCTTCAATCTGTTTCGGCAAAAGTTCCTGTTCTGCAATTGCATTTTCGCCTAATTCTTCAAGGTTTTCAAGTTCATCTTTTGCATTTTTTAAAAACGCAAGCATTTCCTGTTCGTTTTCACCATATTTTATTCTAAATGAATTATAAGTATCAAGCCTGTTTTCTAATGTTTCGAATTCCTTTTCGTCAACTTCAAAGTTTTCAAGATAATCCTCAACCGTCTGCTTAATATCTTCAATTTCGTATCTAAGTGAATCCACTTTATCGGCAGTTTCGCTTAAACTTTCCGAAAACTCTGCTATTTTTAAAATTTCATCGGCGGCGATAGAGAATAAATTGTATGATCCTTGAATTTCATCGTTATCACCGCCTAAGCATCTGCTTGCGGTAATCAAGGCATCAGCAATTTTTTTGGCGTTTAAAAACTCATCTCTTTTTTGTTTTAATTCGTCTATTTCGCCGATGGCTACTCCGAAAGTTTCAAGTTCGTTTATCTGATATTGTAAAATTTCTTTTCTGCGTTCGGTTTGTTCTTTTTCCTGCTCGTGTTTTTTAACGCTTTTGCGAGTTTTAAGCATAGTAGAAAAAGCCTGCCTGTAATCTTCCAAAATATCGCCGTTTTTCGCAAGCAAATCAATATAAATATAGTGCATATCGGGATTAAGAAGCATTTGCGAATCGTGCTGACCGTGAATATCTATTAAATAAGGTGCAATTTCTTTTAAAACAAATGCAGGCGTATTTTGCCCGTTTATTTTGCAACTGCTTTTGGTTTCGGTTATTTTTCTGGTAATTATAAGCGTGTCGTTATCGTCATCTATTCCGTAACTTTTAAGTTTTTCAAAAACAATACTTGGAATACACGAAAAAACAGCAGTAACGCTCGCATTATCGCACCCTGTTCTTATAAGTTCTTTTGAGGTGCGTTCGCCCAAAACAGCGTTTATTGAGTCGATTATTATAGATTTACCTGCGCCTGTTTCACCTGTAAGCACAGTAAACCCCTGCGAAAATTCTACATCTGTTTTTTCAATAACGGCTATGTTTTCAATATGCAAAGAATCAAGCATTTTAAATTCCCTTACCTTAAAGAGTTTAATTTGTTAATAAGCGAAACAGCGTCACTTTCGCTTTTTGCAATAACAAGAATGGTATCATCTCCCGCAAGCGTGCCTAAAACTTCGGGAAAGTCAATATTATCAAGCACCGCACAAGCAGCGTTTGCCATACCCGAATAGCATTTAATAACAATATCATTTACTGCGTGAGAAATCGAAATAACGCTTGAAGAAAAAATATAATCGTGATTTGATTTAACTGTTTTTTCAACAGTTCTTGCAGTATAATGCTGAGTGCCGTTTTTATCGGTTGTTTTAATCAGCCCGAGTTCTTTAATATCTCTTGAAATCGTCGCCTGTGTAGTCTTAAAACCTGCTTTAATCAGCAAATCAGTAAGTTCCTCTTGCGTGCAAATTTTATTGTTTTGGACTAATTCAACCATTTTTTGTTGTCTGATTTTCTTCATTTTGTTTTCCTCAGTTTAAAAATTTTTTATTAAGTATATCTAAAAAGTTTTCTTGTTTTATTCTGATTAAATCTGCAGTGTAATTGTCGATTTTTTTAATCTTAACAATATCGTTGTTTTTCAATTTAATAGATGTTTCACCGTCTATTGTTAAATAACTTTCAGAATTTCTTTTATCAATAAATTTAATTTTTATTTCTTCCTTATCGTTAATTACAATCGGTCTGTCATAAAGCGAGTGCGGACAAATTGAGGTTATAACTATACTGTTTACGCTTGGGTCTAAAATAGGTCCGCCCGCCGAAAGCGAATAAGCGGTTGAGCCTGTCGGCGTTGAAACGATTATTCCGTCGGAACTGGTTTTAGTTACCTCTCTTTTTCCAATATAAAGCGAAATGTCAATCATACGGGAAAGCGCACCTTTTGAAACAACGGCATCGTTTACGCAAAAATACTTTTTATCCCCGAGCGTTACTTCAAGAATAGCGCGTTTATCAATAAAAAAATTGCCTTTTGAAATTTCGCTTATCATATTAATTTCATCACATTCAAGACCTGCCGTATAACCAAAATGACCGCCGTTTATACCGAGTACCGCCTTTTTATATTCCGCGCAGATTTTTGCGGCGTGAATAATAGTTCCGTCACCGCCGAAAGCAATACAAAAGTCAGCATTTTTTATTTTGCTTTCATCTTCAAAAAATTCGTAATTAATATTTTCGTTTTTTAGTTTTTGCTCAATTTTTTCTAATACCTTTTCGTCAACCCCATCGGGATTTTTGAAAATAATTGTTTTCATAAATTATCTCCTTTTCAGGAAAGTGTAATATGCGACCGATTTATAAGCGTTTCAGGTGTTATTTCTGCTCTAAATTCCGCCATATCGTCATTTTTTAAATGAATTAAATATTCGATGTTGCCCTGCGGACCTTTTATCGGCGAAAATTCGAGATTTAACACCGAAAATCCTATTGACAAAGCAAAATCTTTTATTTTATTAACAACTTCCAAGTGAGTTGAAGCCTCTCTTACAACACCTTTTTTGCCGACTTTTTCTTTGCCTGCTTCAAACTGCGGTTTAATAAGACAAACACATTCGCCGTTTATTTTCATAAGTGCTTTTAATACAGGCAAAATTATTTTAAGCGAAATAAACGAAACATCAACAGAAGCAAAATCAAGTGAGTCGGGAATTTGCTCTTTTGTGCAGTACCTAAAATTTGTTCTTTCTAAATTAACTACACGCTCGTCAGTTCGAAGTTTCCAGGAAAGTTGCCCGTATCCAACATCAATCGAATAAACTTTTTTAGCACCGCTTTGCAACATACAATCGGTAAATCCGCCTGTTGAAGCACCTATATCGGCACAGATTTTATTTTCAAGGTTAATAGAAAAACTATTCATCGCTTTTTCAAGTTTCAGTCCGCCTCGGCTTACATATTTAAGCGTTTCGCCACGCACTTCAACCTTTTGATTTTCCTTAACCGAAAACCCGGCCTTATCAACCTTTTGATTATCAACAAAAACAATTCCCGACATTATAAGTGCTTTCGCCTTTTCTCTTGATTCGGCAAGGTGGTTATTGAATAAATATACATCAAGCCTTTGGGCCATCTATGCTTCTCCTTTAACTTTTTTAATGATGCTTTCGCTGTCAAGCGATAATATTTTTAAAGCCTGGCCAACAGTAGAATGAGCAACAAATTTTTCTATTGCGGTTATATTGATTTTACCCGAAAATCCTTTTTCGCAAAGGCTTGTAGCCAAAGCCTCACCGAATCCGCCTGATTTCATTCCTTCTTCAAAAATATAAACCTTTTTCGCTTTTGCTATTTCATCAATTGCTGTTTCATCTATAGGTTTTATCTTGTTGAAATGAACTATTCTTACATTTAGAATTTCGTTTGCTTTTAAAACTTCGCCGAGTTCTCTGCCGTATGTTACAATTACCGTATCCGAC
>CACYEQ010000076.1 GCA_902773485.1 Oscillospiraceae bacterium | reverse complement strand
TTATAATGTGCTTGACCGTGAAAATGCGAAAGAGGGTCAAGATGTAGCCCGTGAGGCATTTTTTGCGGATTACTACATAATGAGTGCAAATGCAATTAGCGATGACGGTCAGATTATAAATATCGACGGCAACGGTAATCGTTGTGCCGCTTTGATTTTCGGACCCAAAAATGTTATTATTATCGCAGGAATGAATAAGGTAGTTCAGGGATATGAAAACGCTTTAAACAGGGCGAGAACAGTCGCAGCACCAATAAATGTTCAGCGTTTCGGGAAGGAAACAGGCTGTTTGAAAACAGGAGTATGTGTCGATTGTAAAACACCTGAATGTATTTGTTGCAATATAGTTACCACAAGAATATCACGTCCCGCAGGCAAAATAAAAGTTATTCTTGTAAATGAAGATTTAGGATTTTAATTAAATAAATTTAACGGACTATGCCTTTTGGCATAGTCCGTTTTTATCGAAATTTAAATTATTTCATGCCGTTTTCGTACGCTTCGATCATCTTTTTAACCATCTGACCGCCGATAGAGCCTGCCTGACGAGAAGTTAAGTCACCGTTGTAACCTTGTTTCATGTTTACGCCAACTTCGCTTGCAGCTTCCATCTTGAATTTGTCAAGAGCTTCTCTTGCTTGTGGAACCAATGACTGTTTAGACATTTTTTTCACTCCTTTATCAATAAACTTTGTAAACTGCGTTTGCAGTATTATTTTGAGCAGTTTATCAATAAATATTAATGAAAAAATTTGCCTTTTTTATTTAAATCTTTAATTTATAAATTGTTTTGAACATTTATTAAATGCTCTAAAAAATCGTCTTTAACGCTTTTTGGTGAGAGGACTTTTATTTTACCCGAAAAAGAAGTGAGCCAGCCGAAAAACTGCGGAGATACCGCAATATCAACAATTATTTGAAAATGATTTTCATCGATTTTCATAATAATATTATTTTTGCCGAATTTATCAATAATTACGCCGATTAAATCATTATCAACTAAAAGTTTGATTTTTTCAATTTTTCCGCCGAACATTGAGAAAAAACGCTTTTCATATTTTGCAAGGTCTATGTTTTCAAACTCTTTTTCGCCGTCGCTGTTTTCATCGGTAATTCTAATATTAAAAATTTTATCAACCCGATAGTGCTTAAAAATCTTGTCTTCGGAATCATAACCTAAAAGATAGTAATACTGTTCGCTTAACATTAGGGCATAAGGGCTTATTTTATAAACTGCACCGTCTTTTTTAAAAACATTTTTATCTGAAACAGAGTATTTAATATACTTAAACTCAATCATTTTGTGTGAGTTAATTGCTGTTTGAATATCATCAATTATTTTATAAATCGACTCGTTCATATTCTTTATTCTGTCGGCAATATAAACCTGCCTTTGAAGTGATTCTGCCAGGTTTTTACTGCATAACGATTCTAACTTTTTAATAAGCGAATTTGATTTTTTTACTGTTAAAAATTTTGAAGACTGAACAGAGTCAACAAGCAGTTTAAGTTCGGGCAGTTCAAACTCTCGTTCGCCGATGGAATAATAGTTTGAATCGGTCTTTTCAACAATTACATCAACGCCAAATTTTATTAAGCATTCAATATCGTCATATAAAGATTTTCGCTCTGCTTTTATACCGTAAGAATCTAATTTATCAATAAGTTGTTTGGTCGAAAGTTTATGATTATCGTCGGTCTCGGTTTCTAAAATTTGTTTTAAATATAAAAGTTTTAATTTTTGATAGGACGATTTTGGCATAACTAAACCTCCTTTTTTAATATATTAACATAAAGCGAAAGTTTACGCAATATATTTGTTAGGAGAATTTTATGTTTGCAACTGTAAATCTTGTTAAAAGCAAAAAGCGGTTAAGAAAATCAATAAAAATCGAGAAATGTAGGGTAGGTGAGGTTGAATTTATAAAAGTAACGCTTTATAAGGAATTACCGTCAAAAAAAATTGAGCGAAAGCTTAAAAACAAAGCAGATACTGTTGTTTTATCGGAAAATTTATCTCATCTTGAATTTAATAGAATTAATGTCTATGATTCGGTAGAATTTATTAAAAGTATATCGGTATATACTTTTATAAAAATAATAAACCTTTCTAAAATTGAGGCAAATAACCTTGCGGTATGTGTTGTAGATAAAAAAGGAAAATATACTGATTTTATAAAAACTCTTGTAAACAAAGCATCGCTTGTTAAAATAATTACTCAAAACGAGCAGGATTATTTAAACCTTTCTGATGAAATCTACGAAGAATATGGTGTTCAACTGATTTTTTCAGATGAAATAAGTAATTGCGATCTTGGAATTAATCTTGATGTAAGCAATCCGATAATTTGGTTTAATTCTGTTAAAAACTATGTAAAAATCACCAAAAACTGCATAAAAATAGGTGCAGGGCTGTGCGGTCAGGTTCCAAAAGGAATTTACGAATGTGATTTTGCAGGAATGTTGAAAGGATTTAAGGATTTTAGGCGTTTAAATTTGATAACAGCCGACTATTTTGAAAAAGACAACAGACTTTATGGAATTAATTGCAAAAATATAAAAAATTTTCTTGACATAGATTAAAAATGTTGTTAAAATATTATTTGCGAGTCGCCTCGTAAATATGCAGGGTTGTCCGAGCTGGCCGAAGGAGCACGATTGGAAATCGTGTAAACCGTCAAAGCGGTTTCGAGAGTTCGAATCTCT
>CACYEQ010000075.1 GCA_902773485.1 Oscillospiraceae bacterium | reverse complement strand
TTAGATTCAGAATCACGACCGTTTTTAGTAGAACCAACACCTTTTTTGTGTGCAAATAATTCAATATTAACTCTAATCATCAGTGTAAACCTCCGTTTGTAATTTCAATTCTTCCCGAATATTCTTTGCTTAATTCATTTATATGAAACAAAAGGCTTTTTAAAACTAAATCGCTTTGTTCATCTGGATTTTCAATTTCAATTTTCAAATACCCGTCAAAAACTTTTGTTTTCGCCTTTTTTTCAAGAATTTCGGTGATAGCGTTTGCGGTCATAATAACCGCACTTGATACAGCGGAACAAACCAACTTGCCTTGTAAATCATCGGCATTTTGTGTTGAGTGACCGCTTGCCTCAAAACCTGCAAAATGTTTCTCATTTTTTAAGAGAACAAATCGGGTCATAATTATTCAGCAGTTTCTTCGGCCTTTTCCTCAGCGCCGCCAAATGCTTTGTTAACAGTAGCCTTTGTGCCGATAGCAACAATTTCTACTTTTGTGTATGGCTGTCTGTGACCGAGTTTTCTTTTTTCGTTTTTCTTTGGTTTGTAGGTGAAAACGGTAAGTTTTTTGCCTTTACCTTGTTTTAATACTTTTGCACCTACTACCGAAGTGGTGTAAGGTGTGCCTATTTTAGCGCCTCTTTTGCCGTTATCTACATATAAAACTTTGTCAAAGATAACGTTTTCGCCTTCGGCTGTTTCGATTTTTTCGATAAACACTACATCGCCTTTTTCAACTTTGTACTGCTTACCGCCTGTTTCAAAAATTGCGTACATAATTTTTCTTTCCTTTGTTTAGACTCGCTACTATGAGGTGTGAAAACTCACTTAAAAATATAGACCTCTAATATGCGGCTCTAATATTTTATCACAAAGACAAGCAAATGTCAAGACTTTTTATATTATTTTAAAGTATTTGTAATTATTACTGCCGCTATCAGCAAAATTGCAACGACATAATAAGCGGGGTTTATGCGTTTTAAAAAATCTTTTATTTTCTTCATAATAATTAACTCCTTTACATTTATTATAGCGCAAAGGAGTTAATATAAAGTTTCACTTATATGAATATTTTATTAAACTTTTTTAACTTGTTTAAAAGTTTTCAGACTGACTATTCTTAAATGACCTGAATCGCTGATGTAAAAATAATCGTCAATATAAAGTCCGCGAAATTTATAGATATCGTCAAGTTTTATTCTTGCTTTTAATTTGAATTTATTATTGCTGAATTTGAAAATATAATAGTATGATACATCTTCATAGTATGATAAATCTTCGTAATCATAGTCATCATAGTCATCATAATTATAATTAAAAGTATCTACCGGGAAAGCAATAAGATTTTTCTTTTCATCTACCATAATTGCGTGGTGGTCATAACTTGCATCAGAATAATTGGCACCAAGCTTTTTAGTTACAATTTCTTTTATCTTTTCTTTGTTAGAAATATCATACATAGCAATTTTTGTGTTTCCACCATCAGTTTCTCCGAGTCCGAAAATTTTGTTTTTGCCGAAAGGATGCAGATAATTTGAGAAACCCGGTATTTTTAATTCGCTTACTATTTTCGGCTCTTGCGGATTTGAAAGATCAGCGCAAAACAGCGGGTCGGTGTTGCGATAGGTAACAAAATAAGCATAATCACCTAAAAATCTTGCCGAATATATGCGTTCGTTTTTAGCAAGATTTTCAACCGAGCCGACTTTGTGTAGATTTTTATCAAGCACGAATAAGTGATTATAAGATTTATCTTTTTGTTGTGTTGTAACAAGTCGCAAATAACCATCTTTTTCGTCCATTGAAAATGAATTTAAAATTCCGCCTTCGATTTTTTTGCTTGCAACAAATTTAATAGCACCATTGTCAATTGAAAATTTAGTTATTTTAGTTTTGTTTGTAAATTGTTCTTTATTATAATATCTATAAGATTCTTCGGTAAAATAAGCGTTGTTGTTTGAAACAAATTTTAAATCGGCATATCCGAAAAATGATTTATCATCAATTTTTAAATTATAATCAATACTGTAAGAAGCGATAATTGAATATGATGTTTTATCTAATTTATCGGATAAATTAATGCAACCTGAATTCTGATAATGATAATTTTTACCGTCGTAAAAAATCGGCAAATAGCGTGATTTTTCTTTCTTTTTTATTTTGTTTTTACTATATATATCAGGAGTGTAGGTGGAACTTAAATAAAGAGTATCATCTATCATTCTTGAACTGTTATAATAACCGCTTTGAATGAATTTTGTTTTAAGTTTAGCCTCTTTTGGATTTTTAACATCATAAATCAAAACTGTGGTATATGATTGTTTATTTATTTTTGTGCAGTATTTGCATTTGCAAGAGGTATAAGGTAAAACATCGTAGTAAGTAGTTAAAACAACAAGTTTGTTTTTAAATAAATACATACCTTTGATATTATAATCGGTATATTTACTTAAATCAAGTGTTTTTATTTTTTTGGTTTTTTTGTCTTCTGCTTTATAAATATTTATATCGCTTTCATCTACTTGATAAATATAATCGCCGTCTGTTTTAAAAAGGTCATCTTCATCAACATCTTCAACTACGGTATTTGTTTTTGAATAGTCTTTTGAAGCACCCGGTTCTTGTATGGTGTCAGATGCATAGGAATCGGAAGAGTGTTCGTCTTTAATTGATTCTCCAAAATAAGATTTATAACTTCTATTTTTTTTATTAACCGCTTTGTAAATTTTATCGTAAACTGTTTGGTTAGAGGTTTTAGTTTGAGAGGTTACTTTTTTTTCATGTTTTTTAACATTCTCATCAATTTTGTCTACATTTGCCATAACGCCTACTGCCAAAACAATTGCAAGGCAAGCAGCAACAGCAGAAATTATTTTAGGATAAAGAGGTTTAACCTTTTCATTATCAATTCTTGAAAGTATTGCCGATTTTGTTTGTTCATCGGGCGAGAGTTTATCTAAATCGTTTTTTAATTTATCTTTAAACATTAAAAATCTTCTCCTTCCAAAGTTTGTTTTAAAATTTCTCTGCCTCTAAAAAGCCAAGTTTTTACTGTGGCTGGTGTTGATTTGCAAATTTTTGCAATCTCATCGACAGAGTAGCCCTCATAATAATGCAGGTGAATTGCGGTTCGGTATTTTTCCGGCAATTTCAAAACTTCGTAATACACTTGTGAAGTTTCTTTCATTTCTATGTAAAAACTATCGTCAAGTGCCTGAGTTTTCTTCTCCCAGGGCGAGCGTAAAAATGAGTTTGAGCAATTTATTGTAACTCGAAGCAACCACGCTTTAAGATGCTCTTCATCATAAAATTTAGGTTTTTTATGAACATATTTCATAAAAACATCTTGTAAAATATCATCGGCATTTTCGCGGGATGCAGTTTTTGAAAGTGCTAAACGCCAGACCATATCGGAATATTTATTAAAAGCCTGTTCGCTTGACATTATGTAATGTTTTTCAGTACCGGTAGTAAAAAAGAACATTTTTTGTTCCTCCTTTCACTAATAAAACGCTTTAAAACTTTAAAAGGTTTCATTTATTTTACAAAAAAAATAAAAAAATTACAAGTATATATTTTAAAAACCTTTTCCTTTTTTCAAGGAAAAGGTTTTTAAAGAATTATTCGTATCTGTTGAACTGATTGCTTTCAAACTCGTTTGCACTGTTTTGAAATTCGTTCTGATTGTTTTTGTTCTGGCTGTTTTGTTTTTTATTCTGAGCCTGATTATTTTGGTTTTTTTGAGATTTTTTGTTTTGTTTCTGGTTATCCATAGTTTTTTCTCCTAAAAATTAATTTTGTATAGCATTTTTCTTTCTGCTATGTTATTATTATTTCAAGGGAATTATTATTTATTCATGTTGGTTGTACTTTTTTTGGTACAATTAATGTTATATAATGGAAAAAATAAAATTTAGAGGTAATTTAAATTGTTAAAACTAATTATTTCAAGAGCAGGTTACGGTAAAACAACTTATATTCAAAAAAGAATTAAAGAACTTGTAAAAGAGGATAAAGAAGCGGTTTTAATTATTCCCGAGCAGATTTCTTTCGAAAGCGAGAGAGATGTTTTAAAAGCGGTAGGGCCAAGCAACTTGCAAAAGGTCAGCGTTATGAGTTTTACTCGCCTTTGCTCGCTGTTTTTTGCTAGTTATGGTGGAAGAGAAAAACCTTATATTGATGCTGTCGGCAAAACGGCACTTATGGAACAAACGCTAAAAAAATTGCTGCCGAGTTTGACTTTGTTTAGAAAATCCGCCCTAACACCACAGTTTTGCGAGTTGATGATTGATTTAGACTCAAAGTGTAAAAAGAATTCTGTCTGTACCGAAATGCTTTTAAATTCGAGCGAGAAAAACGCAGGTATTTTAAAAGAAAAACTTTTTGAAACCTCGCTTATTTTATCGGAATATCAAAATGAACTTAATAAAGATTATTTTGACCCGCTTGACGATTTGAGCGTTGTTACAAACAGGGTGTCAGAAAGCAATTTTTTTAAGGGTAAAACCGTTTTTATTGACTCGTTTACAGGGTTTACTCTGCAACAACTTGAACTCATTAAGAAAATAATAAAACTTGC
>CACYEQ010000074.1 GCA_902773485.1 Oscillospiraceae bacterium | reverse complement strand
TTTCCAATTACAGGATTTAGCATCATTAATCACCTTTCCTAAATGTTCTTGCATATTTTCATTTAAAAGAGCGTTTGCTCTTATAATAGCCATTAAATCAAAAACAGCGTCATCTAAATCGTCGTTAACAAAAATATAATCATAATCTCTTGCAAACTCAATTTCTTTTTTCGCCTGCTTTAAGCGTTTTTTAACGACATCTGCATTTTCTGTACCGCGTTTTTCAAGCCGGCTTTTCAAAGTATAAACCGACGGCGGAAGCATGAAAATCATAACCGCTTCGGGCATTTTATTTTTAACTTTAAAAGCACCGTTTACATCAATTTCTAAAATAACATCGTACCCTTCACTTAGCCATTTTTCAACAGGTGCTTTTGGTGTTCCGTAATAGTTTCCGCAATACTCGTTAAACTCCAAAAAATCTTTATTAACAAGCATTTGTTCAAATTTTTCTTTGCTTATGAAATTGTATTTTTCCCCCTCAACTTCGCCCTGCCTCATACCACGGGTTATATTTGAAATAGATAATTTCAAATTATCGTTTTGCTTCAAAACTTCCGCTAAAACAGTATCTTTACCTGCTCCGGAAGGTGCAGAAAAAATAAACAAAGTGCCTTTTCTTTTCATTTTTATTCCCCTGTTTTATCATATCTTTTTAAAATATCTTCATTTTTTAAATAACTTAAAACAATATGGTCGGAATCTGTAATAATTACCGACATTGTTTTTCTTCCGCCCGAAGCGTCAATCAATCTTTTCGAAGATTTTGCATCGGAAATTATTCTTTTTGCCGGTGCCGATTCAGGTGAAAGAACTGCAACAATTCTATCGGAATTTATTAAATTTCCAAGCCCTATATTTATAAGTTTCATAAACTAAAACTCCGATTTATTCAATGTTTTGAATTTGTTCTCTAATTTTTTCTATCTCTGATTTAATTTCAACAACTGTTTTGGTTATTTCAATTTCAGAACATTTTGAACCGATTGTGTTAGCCTCTCTATTCATCTCTTGAATCAAAAAATCCAACTTTCTGCCGATTGCCTCGCCTGAATTCATCATATCATTCAACTGAGAAATGTGACTTTTAAGCCTTACAGTTTCTTCATCAACCGCAATTTTATCGGCAAAAACAGCGGTTTCGGTAAGCAATCTCTGCTCATCTACCTGCTTATCGCCCAAAAGTTCTTTCATCTTTTGTTCAAGACGGTTTCTGTAATTCTTAACCGATTCGGGCGATTTTTCTTCAATAAAATCAACATAACCTAAAATTGTTTCACAGCGTGATAACACATCGTTTTTAAGTTTTTCACCCTCCGACATACGCATTTCAACAAATGCGTCAACCGCTTTTTCGAGCACTGATTTTACTGCTGCAAAAATTTCATCCTCATCTTGCTCTTCTTTTTTTACATTAAGAACTTCGGGGAATCTTGCAATATCAATAGGTTGAGTATTATTTTCAAAATTATACTCTTTTTGTATTTGCGCCAAAGCGTCAACATAGGCCTTTGCAAGCGGTTGATTCACCTCTACCGCAATTGCCTCATTTTCCAATAATTTCACAGTTATGTAAACCTCAACTTTACCTCGATTTACTCTGCTGTGAACATACTGCTTGATTTTTTCATCTAAAAAACCGAATTGTCTGGGAACTCGTGCAGAAAAATCAAAATAACGATGATTTACCGCTTTAATTTCAGCGGTAATTTCCATATTTTCGTTTGTTTCGCTACATCTACCGTAGCCAGTCATACTTTTTATCATAAGAATCTACTTTCTAATATTCGTTAAAGTTCATTGTATCACAAACGCTATTGTTTGTCAATGAAATAACTGCATTTTTTTATTGTACAATTTGCCTCTTGTAACTAAAACAACATCAAAAGAAATATTTTTTGACGCTTCATCAAAAATAAGAGCGGGATTTACATTATCTTCACCGCCGCAAGGCAAAAGCATAGATACCTTTAAACCATTTTTGGTATCTTCAAAACTTAACTTTTTGATTTTAGGTTTAACATCAAATGTTTTTATGTTTTTCTTTTTTGTCATTTTTTCAACAATAATTTCATCTTGATTTAAAAAATCTTTTAAAGAATTATTTGACTGCATATCACATTCAATATCTATTTTAAACTCTGCAAAGCAAAGTTCTTTTACTTTCATTTGCGGTTCGATTATGTCAACCACTTCAATGTCTTTCGGCAGACTTTTTTTCAAAGCGTTTTTAACATTTTCATTTGAAAAATCATCATCTGTAATTCTGAAATCGCAAATATCATATTCACTTACAAAGCCCAAAGACAAAGGCAAAGCAAAAGTTATAAAAGCGTGTGGATTAAACCCTTTTGTAAACCAAACAGGTAAATTTGAACGCTTAATAACTCTTAACATTAATCTATTCATATCAAGGTGAGAAATATATTTTGCTCGACCGCCTTTTTTATAAATTAACCTTACATTGCGCACAGTCAGTTCTCCTTTTAAGCATTTTATTAGCACCGCAACCGGCACATTTTTCACGGCAGTTTTGCGTTACTTCCGCTTTTTCAGCCTTTTTCATTTCACGAATTAAAAATTCCTTTGAAACGCCGTAATCAAGATGATCCCAAGGCAGAACTTCATCAAAACTTCTCTGCCTGTTAGCGTAAAACTCCATGCTCAAACCGCATTCATAAAACGCTTTTTGCCATTTTTCAAAGTCAAGGTATTCGTCCCAAGCATCAAAATTGCAGTTTAATTCGGCAAGTTTTAACATAACTTTATTAAGTTTTCTGTCGCCTCTTGCCAAAACCGCCTCCAAAAGCGAAGTTTTGCTTTCGTGCCAAGAAACCTGAATTTTTTTAGTTGTTAAATTCTCAACCAAATGCTGTTGTTTTTTGCGAACAAGTTCTAACTCATTCTGTCCAAACCACTGGAACGGAGTATGCGGTTTTGGTACAAAAGTTGCAAGCGAAATTGAAACCTGAACTCCCTTGCCTTTCGGCTTATTCGGCATAGAATAAAACAAATCAACAATTTTTTGTCCTAATATGCCGATTGCCTCAATATCTTTCATAGTTTCGGTCGGCAAACCTAACATAAAATAAAGTTTTACTGCGGTATGACCACCCTCAAAAGCAATTTTGCAGGAATCTAAAATAACATTTTCATCTAGATTTTTATTTATAACATTTCTCATTCTTTGCGAACCTGCTTCGGGAGCAAAAGTCAATCCCGATTTTCTAACTTTTGAAACTTTTTCAAGCAGTTCAGGCGAAAAAGCGTCAATTCGCATTGACGGAAGAGATATATTTACTTTATCTTTTTCAGTCCAATCGATCAAATCAGAAAGTAATTCTTCTATCTGCGTATAGTCGCTTGTTGAAAGAGAGCAAAGTGATAATTCATCGTATCCGGTTGAATCACAAAGCGATTTAGCCTGCTGCGATACAACTTTTGCGCTTTTTTCTCTTACCGGACGAGTCATCATACCCGCCTGACAAAATCTGCAACCTCGAATACATCCCCTGAAAACCTCGGCGGTTGCTCTGTCAAAAACGGTACTGATGTAAGGTACTACAAATGTTTTCGGAAAAAACATATTATCAAGATCCTGAACAATTGCCTTTTGAGGTTTTTCAGGTGAGTCGCAATTAGGTTTAACCTCTTTTACTGTGCCGTCATCATTATAAGAAACATCATAAAAAGACGGAATGTAAACGCCGTTGATTTTTGAAGCCGCTTTCAGAAACTCCTCTTTCGAAGCACCGTTTTTCTTATATTCTTTATACAATTCAATAAACTCTCTCATTGAATCTTCACCGTCGCCCAAAAAAGCAAGGTCGACAAAATCAGTAATAGGTTCCAAATTACAAGTGCAAGGACCGCCTACCACAACTAAATTTTCAAGCCCTTTTCTGTCTTTCGAAAGAAGCGGAATATCGGAAATTTTAAGCATGTGAAGCATCGTTGTATAACACAATTCATACTGCAAAGTAAAACCAATTATATCAAAGCATTTCAGTTCATCAAGACTTTCAAGTCCCCAAACGCCGACGCCTGCTTTTTTCATATTCTCTTCCATATCGGGCAGGGGTGCAAATGCACGCTCGCACCAAACGCCGTCAATATCATTCAAAAGCGAATAAAGTATTTTTATACCGAGGTGCGACATACCTATTTCATAAGTATCGGGAAAGCAAAATGCAAAACGAACATCAACCTTAGACTTGTCTTTTACTACTTGATTATATTCACCGCCGGTATAACGGCCGGGTTTTTGAACGCCTTTCAGCAATATATCTAATTGTTTTTCTGTCATACTAAAATAATCCTTTTCTTTTTATTTTACTATAAAAAGCATTGTTTTTCAACACCTATTTCAAACAGAAAGGCGGAGAAAACTCCGCCTTTTTATTATTTTGAATTAAGATATGCCGTTACATAGAAACAGGAAGAATTCCAATAAATTGTAATTTCATTTGTAGTCCAGTTCCATTCCCAATCAATATAGCAACCTGCGGGGGGCATATTATCCCAGTCAATGCCCTCACTTTGTTTTACGCCTTCGATAAGCGAAGGTCTCTGCCATTTCCTGTCATTAGGACCGCCTGCAACAAAGCCGGGAACAGGTTCACTTACACCGTCGAACATTGATGGACGATGATGCGGGTTCTTGGTGCTTTTCGTACCAAACCCGGTAACATAACACTGAGAAATATAGTTTCTGCCGAAAATATAAGAAATACTGTCTTTAATTGCATTATCGTATTTATCTGATTTTGTAAGATAAGCCGCCGAAATCATATTTCCGAGTTTATTGGTAAGCACTACATTAGAGCCCCAATAATACTCGTTTTCATTAGTATTTACTCCGTCGTTTAAACAAAGCAAATAAGCGTTACGGTTGTATATTGTAAGCGCATTTTCCGCTCCGCAAATAATTTCATTCAAAACTTTTGCTCTTAACTGAGTATCGGCATTTTCGCTCAAACAATAAGCAAACGAGCCGTGACCTCCCTGTTGATACGCGCCAAAAGCGATTTTTGAAAAGTTCTCTTTAAACAGTTCTGCAAATTTTTCTTCATAAGACTTTTCACCTGTTGTTCTGAAAAGTTCAGCAGCCGCCCAATAAATCTCATCAAACCAACAATTATCTCCATACTCCCCTGTTACAACAGGATAGCGATTTTTAAATTCCCATTTTTCGCCTTCGTCTTTTTTTGAATAAGCAAAGTCAAACGCTTTTCTTGCGGCGGCAAGGCATTTCTCAGCATATTCAGGATAGAATTTTTTATAAACCCTTGCGGCAATCGCCATTGCGGCAGCAAAACCGCCTGTTGCGGTAAGCGAGATTTGACTCATAACCTGATGTGTTTTCAAAAACTCTTTATCTATTTCAGGGTGTGCTTTTAAATATTTATCCGCCTGTTCATCAAATTTAAAATCATCTACCAATTTGTCATCATCAGGCATAACATTTCCGGCAAATTGTGCGGTAGTAACTTTGTGATGAACTCCGCCGTTTTCATCCTGCATTTTAAGCATCCAATCAAGTTCATATTTTGCTTCATTTAAAATATCAGGCACACCGTTTCCGCTTTCGGGAATATTAAGGTTAAAATCAACGCCTTTTTCAAAGAGTTCATAGGCATACATCATATTAAATACTGTTTGATTTGCAGGTGTAATATATTTTCCGTAATCTCCGGCATCATGCCAACCGCCCGAAACATCTTCAAAAACACGAGATGGGTTGTTTATATCGAAAGCAGGGTAATTATGACACTCGTCGTGAGCATATTCACCTGCATATTTTTCCTCCAAAGTCATACCGCAACGCTGAAAATAAAGTGCTTTTATCATTGCGATTGTAACCTTATTATAAGGTTTTTCACTGATTTCAAAAGAAAAAGAAACACCTTTTTCACTTGCAATATAGTATTCACCTGTTTCTTTATAATCAGAAAAATCAAAATGAGTTACATACACAAAATTTGTTGAATCGAATTTTTTCCCGCTTAGTTTTTCTTCAAAAACCGCTTCACCTGTTTTGGCGTTGCAAAGATAACAAACGCCCTTAATATCACCTTTTAACACGGCAATTTTACTGTCATTCACGCCGTAAGCAATTTGATTTACCGCAATTTCTTGATTTATTTCTTTTGAATAGTTTTCAGGAACTTTAATCTTGCTCATAACTCTATACCTCTTCAAAAAAATAAATAGGGCTGGTTGAAAACCAACCCTATTTATAAACTCAAACTATTTATTTATTTCATTATCCTGCTGAACTACCGACGCTAACATAAATACGAAAGCAGAGTTACCGTAAACAACAACCTCGTTTGTTACAAAGTCTGAGTTATCATCACGATATCTAAACCTACCGGAATCCGATGCTGCATATTTACCTGCTGATCTAGAATGTTTAGAATAACCTTCTGCCAACCAACCGGGTTGACAAGGATCGCCGCCACTTGTAAACAAAACAGACGGATAATGGTGAATGTTAGATGTTACTTTACTTGCCGATTTACCAAGACCCATACCTGTAAGCATACAATAGCCCAATGGGTTTTGACCTAACATAAATCCTTCACACAAGCGATTTGCAGTTATATAATCAGTAGTATCATTGGTATAATTTGAAATTGCCGAAACAAACGAATTCACTTTAAGTATAGAAGCCATTGCTCCGTTAGAACCCCAAGCAGCAAAACAATTTTCAACAGCATCTAACGGACTGTCAGTTACTGCTTTATTTCCATTGTTTACAGCAATACCTTTAATAACTTTCAAACATGCATTTGCAGTTGTTTCATCAGCACCAGAAATACCATCTTTTGCATAGGCCAAATAATATGCAAGATTTCCGTAACCACCTTGATTTTGAGTAGCAAAACCTGAATAATTACCGCTTGCTTTGGCTTTTGCTTGTTCATTATAAGTAGCCTCACCTGTTGCTCTGTAAAGTGCCGCAGAAGCAAAGAAGAATGTTGCACTTGCCTCAGATGCGTCACCACCATATTCACCGCCACCAACATCATCTTCTAATTTTGATGAAGCTTTCATATTTCTTGCAGCTGATTCGGCAGAACCATCACTAATATGATTTATATAATATTGATAGCCTGATTTTGCTGCTGCTAAACACTCATTAGCAAAGCCGGGGTCTTTATTTTTAAATATATTATAGCATGCCGCCAAAGCGCCGACAGCAGATGCTGTTGAAGCCATATTTACCTGTTGCACACGAAGTCCGGGATAAGAACCGTTTGTTCCGTTAAAGCCTGCGTCATTTTCAGGTTTTGAACCTGTATCAGAAGCAAATTTAGCGGTACAAATTTTATAGTAGAAACCACCTTTTGACGATGCATTTTCACCTGTTCTGCCTTTATTCTGCATATTAAGAAGGAATTTTGCTTCCCAACGAGCCAAATCAAGAATATCAGGTAAATCTATTGTTCCCTCATCATGAATTACATTGAGCGAAGCAGATGCTTGTGGATACATTTCATAAGCATAAAGCAAATCGTCAACTACCTGTGCAGCAGGCTGAGTGTATCTGCCGTAGTCACCTGCATCATGCAAACCGTAACCAAAATCAGTTGCCGGATAATAAAGAATATTGTTACTACCGTCTTTATTTAAAACAAATGTATCTGTTGCGGAATTATAAGTATCAACAATCGCTACTTCTTTGCCTTTGTTACTGCCTTTTGATACCAAGTGACAAGCGTCACGCTCATAGATTTTATATTTATTGTAATATGAGCCGGCGGTAATACCGAAATTCTCAGAAAGATATGTGTCATACTCTCTTAATGTAGTTGAAGAAATATCTCCGCCGCAACGGTTATAATAAAGAGCCATTAATGCGTCATTCATTGCTCTTTCGCTTGAATTATTCCGAATTTCAAACTCAAACGAACATCCAAAAGGAGTTGATACTAAATATTTACCCGGTGTTTTAATTGATGTAATATCAAGTTCCGAAACATACATTGCTCCGTATTCAACCAGTTCATTGTTAAAGTTCTTTCTTGAACTTGATGTAAAATCACCTACCTGAGTTTTTTGCCCACCGTCAATTTTATAAACACGACAAAGCTTGTTTGCAACAAATGAATTTGTTCTCATACTGTTGGCAGAAACCATTGTTTCAGTAAGTTTTACAACCTTCTTAGCGTTAGTTGAATAACCTGCCTGATTTACAAGAGCAGAAAGATACAAATTGCTATCAATACTTATCATTCGTTTTAAAACCGCTGTATCTTGGGGATACTGTGAAGGGTCAACCGCTTGTGTTACCGAAGTAGAGGCAGATGTTTTCGCTTCATAAGGCACCGATTTAATTATATCTGCAGCATACATTCTCATAACCAAAAGGTCTTTTGAATCAATAACATTATCCGGGTAAACATCGGCTTTCAATATTTGAACATCAGAACTGTTATTGCCGTTTTTAGCAAGATAATTTTTAATACATAAAATGTCCTTTGCATTGCAAATATTTCCGTCACCGTCAGGATCTCCCAACTGATTTGCAGCATTAACACTTGCAATAGAAATGCTTGCAAAAATAATCGTCACTGCAAGCATAAACGAAATAATTGTACAATATTTCTTCATAAATTATACCTCCGAATAAACATACATTTTAATGAAATCATACTAACCTCATTTTTATCCATAGTTATTATAACAAAGATTTATCGCTAATTCAAGCAAAAAGTTAGCATTAACACTTTGTTCTACAAATTGCATAATTTTTTATTAAATATTTGTAAATTTAGCACAAACAAATTAAGCAGTTTAAATATAAAATATTTTGTTTTTATAAATTAATTGACATATTGCAAATTTAAAGGTATAATAAGGAAAATAAAGATTTTTGAAATTCGGAGAGTTCAAATAATATGGAAGTATTTCCTACCGTATCGGTTGTAATTCCCATTCATAACGAGGAAAGATATATTGCAAATTGTCTTGATTCATTGTTAAATCAAGATTATCCTATGAATCTCATTGAGGCAATTTTGGTTGACGGTATGTCAACTGACGGAACCAGAGATATTATAGAGAAATATACTTCAAGATACAGTTTTATTAAAATGATAGAAAATCCTCAAAAAAGTGTGCAATACGCTTTAAATTACGGAATAAAAGCAGCTAAAAACGAATATATTGTGAGATTTGACGCACACTCGGAATATGCAACCGATTATGTATCAAAATGTATTGAGTATCACCAAAAAACCGACGCTGACAACATCGGCGGTCCAAATATTGTTATGGGAAAGAATCCTGTGCAAAAAGCAATTGCGGCAGCCTACTATTCTCCTTTTGCCTTGGGCGGAGGAAGAAATCATATTGAAGGCTATAAGGGGTATTCTGACACGGTTTCATTCGGCTCGTTTTTGCGTTCTACTGCGGAAAAATTGAATTATTTTGACGAAGATTTGACGCTCAACGAAGATGATGATTTTAATTTCAGATTAATTGAGCAAGGCGGAAAAGTTTATATCACGCCCGAGATTCGCAGTACCTACTATCCGCGTGATAATTACAGAGCGCTTTTTAAACAGTATTATCTTTACGGGCTTTGGAAAGTTGCGGTTATAAAAAAGCATAAAAAACCTGCACGACTTTCACATCTTGTTCCGTTGCTATTCTTTTTATATATAACTTTCGGAGCAGTTTTTGCCTGCTTTTTTCCTATAATAAGATATATTTACTTCGCAATCTTAACGGTATATATAACAATTGATTTGGTTGTTTCTTTCAAATCAGCTTATATTAATACTAAAATAGGTCATTGGCGGCTCGCTTGGGTGCATTTTGTGCTCCACTTCTCTTACGGATGTGGATTTTTTGTAGGTTTGTTCAAATTTGCAAGGAAAAAGTGGTAGGTACAAAGAATGGCTTATCTATTAGATGAAAACGATACCAAAAAATTGCAGGAAAAATCTCTTGAAATGTATAAATTTTTTAAAGATTTTTGCGATAAATATAATTTAAAACATTTCTTCTGTGGCGGTTGTCTGATTGGCGCAGTAAGAGAAAGTGCATTTATCCCTTGGGACGATGATATTGACATATTTATGCCCAGAGAAGATTATGAAAGACTAATTGAAATTTTTAATAAAAAAGCAAAATCCGACAGATACTTTTTGCAGGTATCCGAAAAAGGACATCTTACAAAAAATCTATTTGCTACTGTTTGTGACAGCGAAACAACTTTTATTAAAACATATCAATCTGAACTTGATATTAATCACGGCATTGTGCTTGACATTTTGCCGATTGACGGTTGCCCAGACTCAAAACTTAAAAGACTTATGCAGATTAAAAATGCACTTTTTTATTCGCTTTATTTAATTGGTGAGGCTCCCGAAAACAACGGCAAATTTGTTTATCTTACAGGTAAAATTCTGCTTGGTATCGTGCCTTTTAAATCACTTCGCTGGAAAATAGCACAAAATTGCAAACGCAAAATGACAAAGTATTCTTTATATGACTGCGAATTTACCACCGAACTTTGTTCCGGTCCTTATTATATGAAGAAAAAGTATTTGTCAAAAGATTTTAAAGATGTAATTTATCTTGATTTTGAGGGAATTAAAATACCTGCCCCGAAAGGGTATGACGATTATTTGTCAAAAGCGTTCGGCGACTATATGACTTTGCCGCCTGAAAAAGAACGTATTTGTCATCACGAACTTGAATTTGTCGATACCGACAATTCATATAAAATTTACAAAGGAAAATATTATTTTAACGGAGGAAAATAAATATGGTATTCGGTGCAATTTTAGCCGGAGGCGTAGGTTCGAGAATGAATATCTCTGATATGCCGAAACAATTTTTAAACTTGGGAGATAAACCGATTATTGTTCATACTCTTGAAAAGTTCAGACTTTGTACAAGGCTTGACCACATTTATATCGGCGTTCACCCTGATTGGCTCACTCATATGAATGACCTTATCAAAAAATATATAGGTGAATGTGACGATGTTCATGTAGTTGCAGGTGGCGGTGACAGAAATTCGACTATTTTTAATATTATTGACGATATTGAAAAGAATTTCGGAGAGAATGATGAAAACATCATTGTTACTCACGACTCTGTAAGACCGTTTGTTACTCAAAGAATGATTGTTGAAAATATTGACGCCGCTGAAAAATATGGTGCGGTTGATACCGCTACAAGCGCAATTGATACAATTGTTGAGTCTGATGACGGTGAATTTATCAAAGCTATTCCGGAACGCAAAAAAATGTATCAGGGTCAAACACCTCAATCATTCAAAATCAGCCTACTCAAAAAACTTTACGGCGAACTTACAAGCGAAGAAAAAGCAACTCTTACAGATGCTTGCAAAATCTGCATTGTAAAAAATCAGCCTGTTTATATCGTTGAAGGCGAAATTTCAAATATTAAAATCACAACTGTAAGCGATTATAAAATCGCTCAGGCAATGGTTGGAGGAGTAAAAAATTGATTAACTATGTTTATCAACTTGTAAGCCCGAAGGTGTTTTCTGTAAAATATACCGATATTGACTTAAATGCTGACAGGGTTATTATAAGACCAAATTATATGGCTCTTTGCCACGCTGACCAGCGCTATTTTTTGGGACAAAGAGATATTAAAGTTCTTAACAAAAAACTTCCTATGGCACTTATTCACGAATGTTGCGGTATTGTTGAGTATGACCCTACCGGCACATTTAAAAAAGGTCAAAAGGTAGTTATGATTCCAAACACTCCTATTCGCAAAAATCCTGTTATTTTTGAGAACTATGATAAAGGTACTTACTTTTTATCATCAGGCCACGATGGATTTATGCGTGAATTTGTGGATTTACCGCCTGACAGAGTTGTTGCTTACAACGGTGTTCCCGATGAAATTGCCGCTATTACCGAGTTTGTAAGTGTAACGGTTCATGCTTCAACTCGTTTTGATTTGGCAGGTCATAAAAACAGAGATTCTATTGCTATTTGGGGCGATGGTTCTTTGGCTTATACTTTGGCTAATGTATTGAAACTTAGATTCCCTGAATCGAAAATTTATGTTGTAGGTATGGACAGCCGTAAACTTTCGCACTTTTCATTTGTTGACGGCACCTATTTTTCAAACAATATTCCCGAAGATTTTCACTTTGACCACGCTTTTGAGTGTTGTGGCGGCGAGGGTTCATTTTATGCTATCGATGATATTATAAAATACATCAATCCGCAGGGTACAGTTACACTAATGGGTGTTTCGGAAAATAAAGTTGCAATAAATACTCGTGATATACTTGAAAAAGGTCTTACTTTTGTAGGTTCTTCCCGTTCGGGTCGTGCTGACTTTGAAAAAGCAGTTGAACTTATGGAAACAGACGCATTTCAAAAAAGAATAAACAAAATTATCAGTGTTGATACACCTGTTAAATCTATCAAAGATATTATTAAGGTGTTCGGTGATGATTTGACAACCCCGTTTAAAACTGTATTTAAATGGGATATGTAAAATTATATAAAATCGTGCAATAATATTGCACGATTTTATCGTATTTGTAGAAATTGAAATTTATTCGCTTTTATCATTGAAAAAATCAAAGTAAAATGCGATAATATTATAAGTATTGTAAGGTGATTTTATGGCTCATAAAAATGGTGCAGTTATTCTTGCCGCCGGCAAGGGTACAAGAATGAAATCCGACAAACCCAAAGTTATGTGCGAGGTTTTAGGCAGACCAATGATAGATTATGTTATTGATTCTGCAAAAAAATCCTGCGATGATATTTGTGTTGTAATCGGATACAAAGCAGAAATTCTGCGTGAGCATCTTGATAAATCTGTAAAAACCGTTGTTCAGTCTGAACAATTAGGCACAGGTCACGCAGTTATGCAGGCAAATGAGTTTATTAAGGAACATTCAAACGGCAATATTCTTATTGTTTGCGGAGATGCGCCTTTTATGGATGAAAAAACCGTAAGCAACGCATTAAAACTACATACTGCCGAAAATAACGCCGTTACAGTAATAACCGCAAAACTTTCTGACCCAGCTGCTTACGGCAGAATCGTTAAGAAAAATGGTAAGATTTCTGAAATTGTTGAATTTAAAGATGCAAGCGAAGAAATTCGTAAAATCAACGAAGTAAATTCTGGTGCTTTTTGGTTTAAAGGAAGCGAACTTTATAGGCTTCTTTCAAAAATCACAAATAACAATTCACAAAACGAGTATTACCTTACCGATACAATTAAAATTGCTTTACAAGAGGGTCTTTCGGTAAACTCTTTTGTTGCAAAGACTCCTGATGTTATTTTAGGTGCAAACGACCCAAAACAATTAGAGGAATTAAATAAACGAGCAGAAATTATTTTCGGCTGACAGTTATTAATTTATATAAACCATACGGAAGGAATATAAAAAATGAATTTTCACGGAAAAGACATTAAAATTTTCACTTGTAACTCAAACATTTCTGTCGCAAGACAAATTGCATCTTGCCTTAGTTTGAAAATCGGCAACGCCGATGTTAAGCATTTTTCTGACGGAGAAATTGCTGTTTCAATTAATGAATCTGTCCGCGGTTCTGATGTTTTTATTGTTCAGTCAACTTGCGCTCCCGTTAATGATAATCTTATGGAATTGCTTATTATGATTGACGCTATGAAGCGTGCTTCGGCAGGCAGAATTACCGCTGTTATTCCGTATTTCGGCTATGCAAGACAAGACAGAAAAGCAAAAGCAAGAGATCCGATTTCTGCAAAACTCTGCGCTGACATTTTAACTACCGCAGGTGCTGACAGAGTTCTTACAATGGATCTTCACGCATCACAGATTCAAGGATTTTTCAATATTCCGCTCGACCATCTTTTAGGTGTGCCAATTTTGTCCCCTTACTTTGATAAGAGATTTGAAGATAAAGATAATTTAGTGGTAGTTTCTCCCGACCTCGGTTCGGTAACAAGAGCGAGAAACTTTGCCGCAAGAGTTGACGCTCCTTTGGCTATTATTGATAAGCGCCGTCAAAGAGCAAATGTTTCAGAAGTTATGAACATAATCGGCGATGTAAAAGGTAAAAAGTGTATTATAGTTGACGATATGATTGATACCGCTGGTACTCTTTGCAATGCCGCAAAAGCGATTGTTGAAATCGGTGGTGCTACCGAAGTTTCGGCTTGTGCTACTCACGGTGTTCTCTCTGGTCCGGCAATTGAAAGAATCGACGGTTCGGTGTTGAAAGAAGTTGTATTGCTTGATACGATTCCGTTGCCTGATATTAAAAAGTCTCCAAAGATTAAAATGCTCCCTGTTGCACCTGTTTTTGCAGAAGCAATCGAGAGAATTTATACCGACAAACCTATGTCAAATATGTTTGAATAAAACATAATCATTTTAAGCTAAACTAACTCTGATTATGATAAATAGTTTCTACTTATTATAAAAATTAAACCGCACTTTTTTGAAGTGCGGTTTTTGTTATATTATAAAATTAGTTGGTTGCCGGTTTTCACTCTCCGGCAAGACGAATTGCTCTTTTCCGAGTTTAATCCTTTCCTGTAACATTATATCTTTTTTCTAATTTTTCTTTACGTTCTTCATACTCATCATAAGTAATTCGACTCATTTCATAATCTTTTTTGAGACTTCGAAGTTTCAAGTTAAAAACTTCTTCTTTACTTTCGGGTGCACTGAAATCACGCAGAGGTATTTCTTCTCTGTCGTGGTTCTTTTGAGCAGGAACAGAATAGTTTTGCTTATCAAGATTTTCAAGAATATTTTTATTCAAATTTTCTATATTTTCAAGTTTTTCAGCATTTTCTGCAATAACGCCGAAAGCAAACATAAACCAAGAAGTAAATAGACCTATCAGCGTACCGCCGACGATTACAGCAACGGTTATTATTACATTATTATTGGTAATACCTTTGCTGTAAAGTCTGTAAAATGCAAAAAAGCAAGACGCGGCAATTACCACCCACACAAAAAATATTGAAAATCCTTTAATTTTTTTACCTATATTTTTATACATTCTTTTCACCTGTCTTTTTTATTTTATAATAATTATAACATAAATAAAACTAAAACTCAAATATTTAAAACAATATCATTTTTATAACTGCTAAAACTTCACGCGAATAATAAGATGCGGTAAAATACCAGCGAGTTCTGCAAGAAAGTGCAGTATTTTCTATGTTGTTCTGACTGCAAAAGCGGTATGCTCTGAATTGATGGAAACCATCGGTTACAACCGCTACCGATTTATTCAAATTATTTTGCTCAATAACCTTTTTTGAAAAAGCGATGTTTTGCTTTGTATTTAAAGATTTATCTTCAACAAAAACTCGGTTTTCTGCTATACCTTTTTTCAAAAGATAAGTTTTCATTGCCTGCGCTTCCGAAATGTTTTCGCCGTTTCCTTTTCCTCCGGAGCAAATAACCGGGGATTCGGGGTTTTCGTTAAGATAATCAATTGCGGTATTCATTCTGTCATAAAGCATTAAACTCGGCGTATTGCCGTTTACCTGACAACCTAAAATTATAACTGTTTGGTTGCTTTCAGGGGCAACATTGGCATAATGAATACACACGCCGACTACCGATGCAACAAACAATACCGCCACGACGACCAAACTTGTAACTATAATTGAAACTGCCTTATATTGTGTATAAAGATGTTTCAACTTATCAGGGTAAGCAGCAAAAAACACGAAAACCGCTAAAAACGGTAACGGATAAAGCATTCCTATATGCACAACGCCTTTATAAATCGGCGCTAAAAGCCAAATGGCCAACAAAACTGATAATATAATTATAATTACTCTAAAAATTTTCATCTAATCTCCATTTCTTTTATGATTTTGTAATCAGGCGAATAAGGCTTTATTGCTCCTCGATTGTTTTTTACATAGTCTCTGATTTTCTCAAAAAGTTCAAGCGAGAGTTTTATTATTCTCTCATCGTCTTTTTCAAATTCAGGACAAGTTTTTGCAAGTGTAAGATAAATTTTTCCCTGCTTTTCCATTACACGGATCGGCCAGATTTTGCAGTCAAAAGGTTTGTTTTCGTCATCTAAAACGCAACCGTTTTCGCCTAAAAACGGGCATTTTTTTATCTCTTTTCCTTCAAATTCAAGATCAAAAGAGTAATTGTTATTTAGTTTTAATACCTTTATTCCCTTTTTTTCGAGTTGCTTTGCTAGTTGTTTGTTTACAACAGGAATTTCCCATTCATCTGCTTTTTCAAACTCACAACAAAACCCGCAATTCTTACAGGTTGATTTGTTTAAAACACTGCTTAACATTTTAATTTTGCCTCATACTTATTCAAAATTATTTCAGGGTGATATGAAAGTTTCGCTTTGCGAAGTCCCTCCTCCCCTGCATCTTCTTCACGATTTACATATTTAAAATCGGTGCAGTTATGCCTTACAAACTCTTGATTAATTGCCTGATAGCAACCTTTTATTTCATCTCTTGCCTTTTCAAAATGAACAACAAAGGTATCGCTGTTAAGTTTTTCGCCAATGCTGTATGCAACAACCTCGCTGTTTTGCCGTAATAATCCGCCTTTTAAACTCAACTTTTCAAAAAAAGCAAGGGCGGTATTTGCGGCGGCAATTTCTTTTCGCATATCAGGCGAAGAATTTATATGTCTTTCATCGCTCCAAAAAAGATTTAGTTCAATGCACTCATTAATATTTTCAGCGTTAATATCTTCATAAACCCAATCGGGATTGTCTTGAAACCGCCTTATAAGATTGCGTTTTGACTGATACTTTTTACCTTTTAGATTAATTAAGTTTTCAGATAAATAAATATAGTCGCTTTCGTTTCGGTTGAAAGAAAACTCAAAAATATTTCCTAAATTCTCTTTTAAAAAACCTATTTGGTCTTGCTCAATTGCACGAATTATAGCATTTTTATCAAAATCAAAAATTGCCGATACCGCCTTTATTACATTCTGATTTTCACCTAACGGAAGATTATAAATATATTGATTATTTCGCTTAAATCTCGCTACATAGCAATCTTTAATTATCGCATAAGTATAATTAAAGAGTTCCTGCCAAATAAAGTTGCACGCAAAAGAATACTCGCAACATTTTCGAGTATTCTTTTGAAAGTATTTGTTTAATTTCTCTTTTTCATCAATATTTAGCTTAATAAAATTCATTTAACTGTATAATACTGTCTTGTTATATCGGGATTGACACCTTTTAATTCAAACATTTCAGAAACTGTTACAAATTTATAACCGAGTTTTGAATAATATTCAAGTATCCGACGTACTGTTTCAACATTATCAATATAATTCTCGTGAGTTAAAGTAATTGTACCGTCTGTAATAAATCTTCTGTAATACCATTTACGATAGTCAACCGAAGTATTGTTATAGTCGTTCGGACAATCTCCGTAAATTGACGCTTTAATATTATTACAATTATTCTTTATAAGATTTACTACATTGCTGTTTGTATCATAGAAAGGATATCGAATAAAGGATGTTTTTACACCGATATTCTCATAAAGCCAATTATCAACTCTTGTAATCTCGCTTACTACCTTTTCATCGCTTAATGAGGTAAGTCTGTTGTGAGACCAAGTATGATTGCCGAGTTCGTGCCCCTCGTTTACTGCTCTTTTAAGAATATCAACCGCTTCACTTTTAAAGTTGTTGCCTACTAAACAAAATGTGAAATGAGCGTCATACTCTTTCGCTAAATCCATATAATAAGTCATATAATATTCTTTTGTTGCGCTGTAAACCTGAGGTCCGTCATCAAACGCTATGCTAAGGTATTTTACAGTTCCGTCGTTAACATCATCTTGCGTTACAGGTAAAGCATTATCTTCATTCGCGGAATCGTAACCGTCGTAGCCGTCATAATAAGAAATATCGTCAATAAGCAACGGAATTGTGGTTTTTGTACTTTCAGCCCAAAAGTCGATTTTCTTAATACTTGATATATCTTCTTTTGTTAAAACTCTTGTTTCCTTCTCATCAAGATAAGTAAATCTATCATTATTGCTAAATCTTGTGAATTTTTTTCCCACAAAGTAGAAGTAGTTAAAACCTTCTTTATAAGACTCGTTATCTATCTTATAAAAATAATGTTTATAACCGATTTGACAGCCGATATATGCACAAAAATACTGAGAATCACTTGTATTGCTTGTGCTTAAAGATACTCTTAAATTTGTTGCATCAGTAAGCAAGTTTTGAGTAATAATATATGTATTCTCCTGACCGGTGGTAGGATTAGAACCTGTGTTTGACGCTGAGGAGTCAACTATTCCGTTTGCGAATAGTGCAAGTGCCTTTGTACTTGTTGCTATTCTATTGTTTGTAAGTAAATATCTACTCAAATTTTGGACAGAAGAATTCGTATAATTGTCAATAACATAAGAAGGTTTACTGCCGACTGCTTCGTTTTCCCAATCATAAACAGTATACCACCCTGCTTTTTCATCAATTTTCAAACTGCCTGTTTTAACCAAATAATCAGCATAAGATTTTGCATCTTGCAAATCAAAACTATTATCGCCGTTTACATCGTACATAGATAAATCTACCTTTTCAGAATCTGCCAATGCCATTCTCAAAAGCAAATAATCAACGGTATTATATTCACCGTCGTTATTGACGTCACCACGCATAATTTTAACTGCACCAACATTTACATAAGTATAGACTATCATTGTAAAAACAAATAAAATTGATAATAATCTTTTATTCATATAGAATCACCTTCTATATTTATATATGGGTTAATTATAACAAATTAATTAAAGTTTTGCTACTGTTATAATGCCTAAAAAAAAACAAGAATTTTATTATTTATTACCAAAAACCTTGAAAAAATTCTATTTTGCGGTATAATATATTTAAAAAATCGAGGTTTAGTAAATGGGAAAAATTATTAGATGTATCACCTCTGACGGTTTGGTAAGTGCAGTTTGCGCCGAGACCGCCGATATTGTTCAAACAGCGGTAAATTATCATAAAACCTACCCTGTTATGACCGCCGCTTTGGGAAGACTTTTAACCGCCACCTCTATGATGGGCTGTGTTTTAAAAGGTGACAACAGCAAGATTACCGTTAAAATAGATTGTGATGG
>CACYEQ010000073.1 GCA_902773485.1 Oscillospiraceae bacterium | reverse complement strand
TGGTGTTCGTGATGTGCCGAGCGATGTTTTGATAAAACTTGCAAAGTTTTACAATACTTCTGTTGATTATATTTTAGAACTAACCGATTTAAAAACTCCTTACAAATAAAAAAGAACTGACTTAAAAAAGCCAGTTCTTTATTTTTATTTAATAAGTCCGAGGCGTTGCAAAAGTCTTTCAGTCGATTTTCCGTCAGGATTGTTAAAGAATGTGTTAGAAAACTTATTCATTTTTGTGAAATCATATTTATTAACATTCTTAACAGCAATTGCAAGCGCTTTTGCATCGGTAAAAGCAGGTGCAGGCAAAACTGCCTCGTATTTAAAGTTAACCTGTCGGTTATGAAGCCTTGCTCTAAGGTCGGGAACAAATGCAAACGCCGGTTTCATCGCTGCAAATGACAAAAAGAAATTATTTGTTATCGAACCGATAACAACATCTGCCACCGCTACCGCCTCATATGGCGATAAAACATCGGTAACATCTATCATACCTTTTGTATAGCTTCTCATTGAAGGCGTATAGCGAACTAATTCGCTCTTGGCTTTTTCATCTATTTCAAAATATTTTAAAATAATATAGTCTTTATTAAGATATTCATAAAGATAATTATCGCAATCTCTTTCATATTTCGGAATGACATTTTCCGCTCTTTGAACAAAGTCGAGCAAAATCTTTTTGTCGCCGAGTTGGACACCCAATTTTTCTGATAATTTTTTAAGCGCTTTACTTCTGAATTTTTTGTTATAAAAACGGTCGGTTTTAACATCGCCTACATAAGTTAAGTTTTCCTCACCTACTCCGACCGATTCGCAGTAAATATCTTTGAATATTTCAGCAGGAGTTGCAACTTTATTTACCCTTCTGTCGGTAGGAGCGATTTTCTCTTTATTATAATAGTAACCGCTTTTATAATCAAGCGTTGCTTTTTCAAACTTTGAAAAAGCAAATCCGTATTCGGGAACATAAACAACCGTTGTTTCATCTTTAATGTTAAACAAATCAAGGAATTCATTATTCTTTTCAATAAAAATAAACTCGGCTGTGCTTAACTCATTAACAATTTGAATTTTTTCTTTTTGTGATTTGTTTTTGGTTTTTAAAGTAACAACATCTTCACAGTAACGCTTAACCAATTTGCTGAGTTCAATAGAACAGTCCAGAAGAACAATTTTACCTGTTTTAACCTCTTTTTCTCTCATTTTGTCATAAGTGGCAGAGAAAATTCTTTTATCATTTTGAAGATTATTTAGTTTTTTAATATAATCTCTGTACATAATATCACTTTTCGGTACAATATTATAAGGTAAAACTTCTGTTTCTTCGTTTCTGTGTTTTTTAAGTCTCTTTTCACCGATAATGTTTTCAAGAATTCTTTTTGTAGAATTACCGTCACACGAACGCATAAATTTATAGCGAAAATCTTGAACCTTTTTCTTATCAAAAAGCGTATCAATATTTTCTATATATTCAATCATTTCAAGGTTTGTTGTACAAACAGGACCCGGAGACATTTCATAATAATCATAATAAAATCCGCGCCAATCAAAATAAGTATCAAGGTCGTAAGCAAAGAAAATGATAGGTTTTTCAAACAAAGAATATTCAAAAACAAGCGATGAATAGTCGGTTATACAAATATCCGAAACGCACAGCAAATCTTCTATTTCCATTGTTTTTGTAACATCAACTGCAAATTCGGAATACTCTTTCGGAATTCCGGGTATTTTTTTAACCAGCGGATGATGTTTGAACAATACAACATATTCATCTTTAAACTTCTCATAAAACATTTCAATGTTGAACATTTTTGAAGTTTGTGCACGGGCTACTCTACCTCTAAAAGTAGGCGCATAAAGAATTACCTTTTTGCCTTTTGCCTGCGGAACAATATCATATAGAGTTTCATAAGCGTTTTTGATAAATTCATTATCATAAAAAACATCGGTTCTTGATGAGCCTGTCGCTTGAATTACCTCTTTATGTTCGGATAGATTCATTGCTTCTTCATAAGCCCAAGCAACTTCCGGACTTGAAATAGTAACCAAACTGTAATTCTTATTAAAAGGATGCTTTAATTGTTCTTTTCGGTTTGCGCCAAAAATCAAATCAGCAGTTGAAAGTCCAAACTTTTTGAAAGCACCGCAACCGTGCCACAACTGGGTGATTTTAGTTTCGGGTCTTACATCAATACTACCTATGCAGTTAGAACCCTCATTCATAAACACATATTTTGCAGTAGCAATATCTTTTAACATATCAATCGCTCGGCGCATATAAACATTTTTTCTGAATGCCGCATTTCGCAAAAAATGTGCATGTACAGTAAAATCATATTTACTTACGAGTTCATCAAAAATAACCTTAAAACTGTTTGAAATTGCAGGAAGTCTAAGTTCCACAAAAACTACCTTGTTAGGATCAACAGGTTTTCTCGCCGCTTTTTTATAAACCAGCGGAAAAATAAAGTTTAATGTTAAAAAATTAAATACCTTTGCGACAAATCTGTCTTTTGCTTTCAAAAGTCTGTCCATTTTTTTCTCCTTAACGTTTAAATTTTTTGTTCGCTTTTATCTTTATCAAAAATATACCTAAGAATTCTGTCAGTCGAATTTCCGTCACAGGAACGCATAAATTTTTTGCGAAAATCTTTAATTTTAACCTTATCAAAACGAGTATCAAGATTTTCAATATAATAAATCATCTCTTTATTTGTTGAAAAAACAGGACCCGGCGAAATTTCATAATAATCATAATAAAACCCTCTCCAATCACAATAATTTTCAAGATCGTAAGCATAAAAAATAATGGGCTTTTCAAACAGAGAATATTCAAAAACAAGTGATGAATAATCGGTTATGCAAATATCCGCCGTACAAAGTAAATCTTCAATATCAAGCGTTTGAGTAACATCAAAAGCAAACTGGGCAAACTCATCAGAAATTACAGGTATTTTTTTTACAAACGGGTGATGTTTGAACAAAAGCACATAATCATCGCCGAAATGATCCTCAAACATACCGAGATTGAGTTGATTCGGAGTTCTTGCGCTAGCTACCCTGCCTCTAAATGTAGGTGCATAAAGAATAACTTTTTTGCCCTTTGCCTGCGGTACTACTTTATAAAGCTTGTCAAATGCTTTTTGAATAAAACTTTTATCAAAAAACACATCGGTTCTTGAAATTCCAAGCGGTTTTACAACATCGTGGTTATTCTCAAAATCCATTGCCTCTTCATAAGCCCAAACAACTTCGGGACTTGAAACCGTGACAGTCGTGTTATTCTTATAAAAAGGATATTTAAGTTTTTCTTTGCGATCCTCACCGAAAATTAAATCAGCGGTTGAAAGACCGAATTTTTTAAACGCACCGCAACCGTGCCAAAGTTGTATTATTTGAGTTTCAGGTCGCAATTTTTTAATACTGCCTATGCAGTTTGAGGCGTCATTCAAAAAGACGTATTTTGCTGTGGCAATATCTTTTAACATATTAACGCAATTTTTAATATACTGTCTTTTTTTTACTCTTGTTTCACCTAAAAAATGCGTATGAATATCAAATTCATACTCATTCTTCAACTTATCATACATTACTTTAAAACTGTTGGTAATAACAAGCGAACGAACTTCAACAAAAACGACCTTTTTATTATTAACAGGTTGTTTCATCGCCATTTTATAAGCGGAAGGGAAAATTTTTTTAAAAACAATCCATTTATAAATTCTGCCTGTTCGCCATTTTATGTATCCCAGGGTAAAATATCCAAATATATTTTTCATATTTCAACCTCTTTTATTTTATACCATATAATTTTAACATATTAGTTTATCGTTGTCAATACAGTCAAACACACAATTTTTGTTGTTGAACAATGCTTTTAATTATGATAAAATCAATTCTAGGCAGGTGAAAAATATGCAACAAAATCATACAATAGGAAATTTTTTTGATAAAAACTCTAAAATCCTTATTTTAGGAAGTTTTCCGTCTGTGAAATCTCGTGAACAAGGATTTTTTTACGGACATAAACAAAACAGATTTTGGAAAGTGGTTTCGGCAGTTCTGGAACTGCCTACACCGCAAAATATTGATGAAAAGAAAAAATTTCTTTTGTCAAACAATATTGCTTTGTGGGATGTAATTGCAACGTGCGATATTAAAGGCTCCGCCGACAGTAGTATTAAAGATGTTATCCCTAATGATATAAACAAAATAACCAATTTTTGCAATATTAATATGATTTTCACAAACGGCAAAACCGCTTATAAACTTTATAGTAAATACATTTTCCAAAAAAATAATTTTAAAGCGGTTTGCCTGCCATCAACATCTCCCGCAAACGCACGCTACTCACTTCAAAAACTAACTGAGGAATGGAAAATAATAAAAACCTTTCTTAAATAAGAATTTATAATAATAGACCTGCAAATATATAAAAAGACCTGCTGAATTTCAGCAGGTCCTAATTCTTTTAAAATTATTTATATAACTTTTTAGTTGAAACGATTACACCGCCGAGTGCCAATAAAGCAAGCATAGGAATTGCCATGCCGTTATCAGAAGTTTTCGGTGAAGTAGATCCCGAACCACCACTTGACTTTTTGGTAGTTTTTTCAGCCGCTGCAAGTTTCTTAAATTTAGGTGTTGCACCCTCTGACAAATCGTCAATTTCAATGTCTTTTTTCGGGCGAATAACAATTGTAGTAGATGTAAGTTTACCTGAAACAATCTCATAATCGCCATTGATTGTCCAACCTATAAACTTATAACCTTTTTTCAAGTCAAAAGTTACTGTAATATTGCCTGTATCAGGATCATAAGTATAAGTGGCAGTACCGCCTTCATATACCTTTTTAACAGTAGCTCGACGGCTTGGCAATGCAAAAGCACATAATGAAATCGAACTTACCAAAAACAAAGCAAGTATAGCTGAAACTATTTTTTTCATAATAAAACGACCTCCATAAATCAGTAAAATATTTATTATTGTACATATAATAACATATAAATTAGAAAAAGTCAATGGTTAATTAATTTTTGCATAATTATTTTACTATAAAAATAACTAAATGTCAAGCAAAAAAATATAAAAATTTTAGAAAATCTTTTTTCTTTACAAAAAGCCTCTTTTGTTATATAATATTTATTAATAAATATGAAAGGAAATTTAAATGTTTAAAATTGTTAATAAAAAAGAACTCAATCCCACCGTTACTTTGATGGATATTGAAGCACCGCTTGTTGCAAAAAAAGCGCAGGCAGGTCAGTTTATTATTTTAAGGGTTGACGAAGAAGGCGAAAGAATTCCCCTCACAGTTGCAGGTTATGACAGAGAAAACGGTACTGTTAGAATTATTTTTCAAATCGTGGGCGGTACCACCGAACGATTAAATCATAAACAAAAAGGCGATTTTATACAGGATTTTGTAGGTCCTTTGGGCAAACCGACTGAAGTTGAAGGCCTAAAAAAAGTCTGTATTGTCGGCGGTGGCGTAGGTTGTGCTATTGCTTTGCCTATTGCTAAACGACTTCACGAACTCGGTTGCGAGGTTCACTCAATAATCGGTTTTAGAAATAAAGATTTACTTATTTTGGAAGACGAATTTAAAGAGGCTTCCGACAAATTGA
>CACYEQ010000072.1 GCA_902773485.1 Oscillospiraceae bacterium | reverse complement strand
GGAAATGAAAAATATTACAGGAATTCAAAATGCACCTGTATTCTCCCCTGTTGTAGATGATTTTTACAGCGGTATGCAGGTAAGCGTACCTCTGTTTGCAAAACAATTAAATAATAATAAAACTATTGAAGATATTAAAGAAGTTTACAAACAAAAATATAACGATCCGATTGTTAACTACTTTGAGTCAATTGATGACTCAGGTTTGATTTCGACAGGAATTTTATCGGGTAAAGACAGTATGAAAATTACTGTTTGCGGCAATGATGAAAGAATTTTGCTCGTTGCTGTTTACGACAATCTTGGCAAAGGCGCATCGGGTGCCGCAATTGAATGTTTGAATCTTGTTATGGGCGAAGAAAAAACATTTGGACTTGACATATAAATTGAAAGGATAATAACATGAAACAAATAAACGGTGGAATTTGTGCCGCAAAAGGCTTTAAATCAAGCGGTATTCACTGCGGTATTCGCAAAAACAAAACTAAAAGAGATTTAGCACTTATATACAGCGAAAACCCTTGTAATGCTGCGGCAGTTTATACAACTAATCTTGTTAAAGGCGCACCATTAATTGTAAATAAAAAGCATCTTGCAAACGGCAAGGCACAAGCAGTTATCTGCAACAGCGGTAATGCAAACACCTGCAATGCAAACGGTATTGAAGTTGCTGAAAAAACTGCTGATTATTTAGCAGAAGCACTTAATATCAACCCAGATGATGTTATAGTTTCATCAACAGGTGTAATAGGGTTGCCTCTTAATATCGAGCCGATTAAAAATGGAATTCCTCAATTGATACAAGAACTTGGCGATAATTCAAAACAAGCCGCTGAGGGTATTATGACTACCGACACTAAAATAAAAGAAATTGCGATAGAATTTGATATTAACGGCAAAAAATGCCGAATCGGTGGTATTGCAAAAGGTAGTGGAATGATTCACCCCAACATGGCAACAATGCTTGTATTTATTACAACCGACTGCAATATTAGTAGTGATATGTTGCAAAAAGCACTTTCAAGCGATATAAAAGAAACTTTTAATATGATAAGTGTTGACGGTGACACTTCGACAAACGATATGGTTACTGTACTTGCAAACGGTGAGGCAGGAAACAAACAAATCAACGCAGATGATGAAAACTTTAAAACATTTATGAAAGCGCTTAATACTGTTAATGTATATTTATGCAGAAAAATTGTTGCCGACGGCGAAGGTGCGACAAAACTGCTTGAATGCAAGGTAGAGGGTGCAGACACACTTGAAAACGCTAAAAAATGTGCTAAAAGCGTTGTATGCTCTGCACTTACAAAAGCCGCTATGTTCGGTTCTGACGCTAATTGGGGCAGAGTTTTATGTGCTATCGGTTATTCAGGAGCACAAGTTGATATTAAAAAGATTGATGTTAAATTTAAGTCAGCAAAAGGCGAAATTTTAGTTTGTAAAAACGGTGCAGGCGTTGATTTTTCGGAAGAAAAAGCAAAAGAAATATTGCTCGAAGATGAAATTGAAATTCTTGTAAACTTAAATTCGGGCGAATATCGTTCTACTGCTTGGGGTTGTGATTTAACATACGATTATGTAAGAATTAACGGCGATTACAGAACATAAAAAATATATTAGAAAAGAGAGTAAAAAATGGATATTACTAATGCACAAAGAGCAAAAGTTTTGGTACACGCATTGCCTTATATTCAGGAATATACCGGAAAGGTTGTTGTAGTTAAATACGGCGGAAACGCTATGGTAAACGAAAAATTAAAAGATTCTGTTATGAGAGATATTGTTTTGCTCTCACTTATCGGAGTAAAAGTAGTTTTGGTACACGGCGGGGGGCCTGAAATAAACGAAATGCTAGGCAAAATCGGTAAAAAAAGCGAATTTGTTGACGGACTGCGAGTCACTGATAAAGAAACTATTGATGTTGTTCAAATGGTTCTTGCAGGCAAGGTAAACAAAGGTCTTGTTAATTTAATTGAGAACAAAGGTGGCAGTGCAATAGGACTTTCAGGCGTTGACGGTCATATGATCGAAGCCAAAATCAAACACGAAAAATTAGGTTATGTAGGCGAAATTGAAAATGTCAATGTTAAACCTATTATTGATGTTATAGATAAAGGTTACATTCCCGTAGTTTCAACAGTAGGTTGTGATTACGACGGTAATGTTTACAATATTAACGCCGACACAGCAGCAGCAAAAATCGCCGGTGAATTAGGCGCTGAAAGTTTAATATCTATGACTGATATTGCAGGTATTTTAAAAGATAAAGATGACCCCGACACACTTATTTCAGTCATAAAAACAAAAGAGATTCCCAAACTTATTGAAAGCGGAATTATAAGCGGCGGTATGATACCTAAGGTTGAATGTTGCATTGAGGCAATAAATATGGGTGTAAAACACGTTTTTATTATCGACGGCACTATTCCGCACGCTATTTTAGTTGAAATGCTTACTAACGAAGGTATTGGAACTATGTTTATTGACGATTAAGGAGAGATTATATGGATATACAATCTACCGATAAACAATATATTGCAAATACTTATGCTCGTTTTCCTATTAACATTGTAAGCGGTAAAGGTTCGATTGTTAAAGACGAAAACGGGAAAGAATATATTGATCTTGCAACAGGAATTGCTGTAAACACCTTTGGCATTGCTGATGAAGAATGGATAGAAGCGGTTACAAAACAACTAAAAACTCTGCAACATACTTCTAACCTTTATTACTCTGCCCCTTGTGCCTCTCTTGCAAAAATTCTTTGCGAGAGAACAGGAATGAAAAAGGTATTTTTCTCAAACTCGGGTGCAGAGGCAAACGAATGTGCAATTAAAGTCGCAAGAAAATATGCACAAGAGAAAAAGGGCGACAAATTCAGCACAATTGTAACGCTTAAAAACAGTTTTCACGGCAGAACGATTACAACGCTCGCCGCAACGGGGCAAGAAATTTTTCATAAAGATTTCACACCACTTACTCCCGGTTTTGTTTATGCGACCGCTAACGCAATTGAGGAAATTGAGGCGATTATAGCAACATATAACTGCGCTGCAATAATGATTGAGGTTGTACAGGGCGAAGGCGGTGTAAATCCACTAGAATATGAGTTTGTTCAAGATATTGCCGATATTGCAAAAAGGCACGATATTTTGCTTATTTGCGATGAGGTGCAAATAGGTAACGGCAGAAGCGGTAAACTTTACGGCTATATGAATTATGATATTATTCCTGATATCGTTACTACTGCAAAAGGACTTGGCGGTGGACTTCCTCTTGGCGCTACGATGCTCGGCGAAAAAGTTAAAGATGTTTTAACTCCCGGTTCGCACGGCTCTACATTTGGTGGCAACCCTATTGCCTGTGCAGGTGCGATTAGTATAATTAATCGTTTAGATAATGATTTATTAAACGGTGTTAAAGAACGCTCGGAATATATTAAAAACGAACTTGAAAATGCTGACGGCGTTATAAGTATAAGCGGAATGGGACTTATGATTGGAATTGAAACCGAAAAAGATGCGGGCGAAGTAATAAAAGAATGTATGAAAAAAGGCGTTTTAGTAATAAAAGCAAAAGATAAAGTAAGGCTTTTGCCTGCGCTGAATATTCCTATGGAACAACTAAAAAAAGCAATTATAATTTTAAAAAACGCTTGCAAATAAGGAGATTTACTATGAATTTAAAAGGCAGAAATTTTTTGAAATTACTTGATTTTTCTTCGGAAGAAATAGAATATCTTATCAACCTTGCCACTGATTTAAAGGCACAAAAAAAGAAAGGCATTCCTCATAAACTATGTGAGGGCAAAAATGTTGCTTTGATATTTGAAAAAACATCTACTCGAACTCGCTGTTCTTTTGAAGTTGCCGCAAGAGATCTTGGAATGGGCGTAACTTACCTTGACCCATCAGGCTCGCAAATCGGCAAAAAAGAAAGCATTTCCGATACTGCAAGAGTTCTCTCTCGTATGTTTGACGGCATTGAATACAGAGGTTTTGAACAAGAAAAAGTTGAAGAACTTGCAAAGTATTCTTCTGTTCCTGTATTTAACGGCTTAACTAATGAATCTCACCCTACACAGATTTTAGCGGATTTTCTTACAATTAAGGAACAATTCGGATATTTAAAAGGTATTAACTTTGTTTATATGGGTGATGCAAGATATAATATGGGCAACTCGCTTATGGTAGGTTGTGCAAAAATGGGATTGAATTTTACCGCTTGTGCTCCCGAAAAATACTTTCCTGATAAAGCATTGATTGAAGAGTGTCAAAAACAAGCCGAAAAAACAGGCTCGGTTTTAAAATTCGAAACAGACCCGATAAAAGCAACTGAAAACGCTAATGTTATTTATACAGATGTTTGGGTTTCAATGGGCGAGCCGATTGAAGTTTGGCAGGAAAGAATTAATGATTTAGCGCCTTACGAGGTAAATGCACAATTAATGAATAACGCTGCTGACAACGCTGTGTTTATGCACTGTCTACCTGCTTATCACGACCTTAAAACAGCGATAGGAAAAGAAATGGGCGAAAAGTTCGGCAGAACATCAATGGAAGTTACCGATGAGGTTTTTGAATCAAAACAATCGGTAGTATTTTCCGAAGCCGAAAACAGAATGCACACAATTAAAGCAGTTATGGCTGCTATGATGTAAAAAATGTTAAATGAGCGGAAAAATTCCGCTCATTTTTGTTATATTATAATAAACATAAAAAACTTTACCACTTTGGCTTGACAGAGCGGTAAAGTTATGCTATAATTTATTACATCATTGAGATAAAGTGATGAATTGAGGTTATTAATTATGAATAGTTGGCATAATCAAAGTACAGACGAACTTTGCGAGGCTTTGTTAAGCCTAAAAAATAAAGAAGAATGTTACGCTTTTTTAGAAGATGTTTGCACAATTAAAGAGTTTTTAGATATTGCTCAGCGTCTTTCGGTAGCAAAAATGCTTGATAACGGAGAGAGTTATTCGGCTATTAGCAGTCAAACGGGAGCCAGCACCGCAACTATAAGCCGTGTAAGCAAGTGTTATGAATACGGTGCAGGCGGTTACAAAACCGTTATTTCAAGATGTAAGGAGAAGCAAAATGATTGAAGAACAAATATTAAAAAGTGAAGAAAAAGCGGTTTTTGCATTGCGTTCTCTTTATAAAAAATACGGTTACCTGCCTTATAAAATGAGCAAGTTTGAAGAATACGAACTTTATATTCGCAACAAAGACTTTTTGGTGAGCGACCGCATTATTACTTTTAACGATACGAACGGCAAACTTATGGCGCTTAAACCGGATGTTACGCTTTCGATTATTAAGAACAGCGAAGATAAAAAAGGCGAAAAGCAAAAGGTTTTTTACAACGAAAATGTTTACAGAGTTTCAAAAAGCACTAAAAATTACAAAGAAATTATGCAAGCAGGTCTTGAATGTATCGGCGATATTGACCTTTATGATATTTTTGAGGCGGTTAAACTTGCAGTAAATAGTCTTTCGTTAATTAGCGATGAATTTGTGCTTGAAATCTCGCATTTAGGTATATTATCGGCAGTTTTAGACGATGTTTGCAAAGATAAATTGTTTCAATCGCAAGCAATTGAATTCATTTCTCAAAAGAACACTCACGATTTAGCAAGACTTTGCGAAAATTTTGAAATTTCAACGCAAAAGACTGATAAACTAATTAGTTTTATTTCAACATACGGCGAGCGAGAAGAAGTTTTAAAGAAACTTAATTGCCTTTGCAAAAGCGAGAGTATTAAAGAACTTGAAACACTTTCCGCTATGCTCTCAAAATGTGAATTCAGCGATAAAATCATATTTGATTTTTCGGTTGTAAACGATATGAGTTACTATAATGGATTTGTTTTTAAAGGCTTTTTAAGTGGTATTTGTGAGGGTGTTCTTTCAGGCGGTCAATATGATAACTTAATGCAAAAGATGGACAGAAAATCCGGTGCGGTAGGCTTTGCACTTTATCTTGATTTATTAGAGCAATTAAGCAAACCAAAAAAAGATTATGATGTTGATGTATTACTTATTTATAAAGACAGCGATGACAAACAAAAATTAGCACAAAAAGTTAACGAATTAATAAATCAAGGACTTTCGGTTTCCGCACAAAAAAGCGTTCCCGAAAAGTTAAGATACAAACAAAAGGTTGAGTTATAAGGAGGGGTAAGAATGCTTAATGTTGCACTGCCGAAAGGCAGACTCGGCGAAAAAGTTTATGCTATGTTTGAAGCGGCAGGCTACCCTTGTCCTTCGATTAAAGAAAACACAAGAAAACTAATTTTTGAAAATGAGGAAAAACAAGTTCGCTATTTCTGGGTGAAGCCCTCTGATGTTTCAATTTATGTTGAACGAGGTGCGGCGGATATAGGCGTTGCAGGTAAAGATATTTTGCTCGAATACGAGCCTGATGTTTACGAACTTTTGGATTTGGATTTAGGCAAATGCCGAATGGCGGTTGCAGGGCCGAAAAACTTTTATGATGACGGCGAAAAAACACTGAAAGTTGCAACAAAATTCACAAACATAGCTGCTAATTATTACAACAGTATCGGCAGAGATATTGATATTATAAAGCTAAACGGTTCTATTGAAATTGCACCGATTTTAGGACTATCCGATGTTATAGTTGATATTGTTGAAACAGGTACTACTCTTAAAGAAAACGACCTTGAAGTTAAAACAGATATTTTGCCTATCAGCGCAAGGCTGATTGCGAATAAATCAAGTTTTAAATTCAAAGGCGAAATAATAGAATGCGTCTTAAAAAGCATTGAAGAACAGGTGAAAAAAGATGATTAAAATTTACAATTACGGCGAGGTTTCTAACGCTGAAATCTTTAAAAGAGATAATATTGATTCGTGCGTTGAGGGCATTGTTGCAGAAATTATTGCAAATGTTATCAACAACGGCGACAAGGCGCTTTTTGATTATGCTTTGAAATTTGATAAAGCAGAACTTTCAAATTTGGAAGTTAGTGACAACGAAATTAAAGAAGCATTTGAAAATATTGAGCCGAAATTTTTAGAGATTATAAAAGAAGCGGCTGAAAATATTAAGAATTTTCACGAAAAACAGGTTAAAAACAGTTTTATAATTAATGATAAAGACGGTGTTGTCATTGGTCAAAAGGTTATGCCGATTGAAAAAGTCGGTCTTTATGTACCGGGCGGTACTGCCGCTTATCCTTCAACTGTTTTGATGGACAGCGTTCCTGCAAAAATTGCAGGGTGCAAAGAAATTGTTATGGTAACACCGCCTCAAAGTGACGGCAAAGTAAACCCTGTTATTCTCGCGGCGGCTAAAATTGCAGGCGTTGACCGAATTTTTAAAGTAGGCGGTGCAGGTGCAGTTGCCGCATTGGCTTACGGAACTGAAAGCATACCGAAAGTTGATAAAATTGTAGGTCCGGGTAACGCTTTTGTTGCTGAGGCTAAAAAGCAGGTTTTCGGCAAGGTTTCTATTGATATGATTGCCGGGCCTAGCGAAATTTTGGTAGTTGCAGATTCTACTTGCAATCCTAAATTTGTAGCAGCAGATTTATTATCACAAGCAGAACACGATAAAATGGCAAGTGCAGTTTTGGTTACAGATTCAAAAGAGTTTGCTAATAAAGTAAGCGTTGAACTTGAAATTCAGATACCAAAATTGCCGAGAGCAGAAATTGTCAGAACATCTATCGACAATAACGGCAAAATTATTGTTGCCGAAAACGACTTGATAAAAGCGATTGATATTGCTAACGAAATTGCGCCCGAACACCTTGAACTTTGTGTTGACAATCCATTTGATTACCTTGATAAAGTTAAACACGCAGGATCTATATTTATGGGTAAATACTGCCCTGAGGCATTGGGCGATTATTTCGCAGGCCCTAACCACACATTGCCGACAAGCGGAACGGCAAGATTTTCTTCACCGCTTTCAGTTGATGATTTTGTTAAAAAATCACAATATACTTATTACACCGCAGACGCTTTAAAAGATATTGCGGAAAAAATTGCTTATTTTGCAAACAAGGAGGGTCTTGACGCACACGCAAAAAGTGTAACTGTGCGTTTTGAAAATGACTGATGAGTAAGTTCTTTACCGAAAAATATTCTTCGCTTGAACCTTATGCCCCCGGTGAACAGCCAAAAGATTTGCAGTATATTAAACTTAACACAAACGAATCGCCTTTCTCTCCAGCCGAATCAGTCGCAAAAGCGATTGAAAAAGAGGCGAAAAGTTTAAACCTTTACAGCGACCCCGAATGTGTTACTCTTCGAGAAAAAGTTGCAAAAGTTTTAGGAGTGAAAAGCGAAAACATTATTATGACAAATGGGTCTGACGAGGTTATAAACTTTGCATTTATGGCATTTGCAGATGAAAAAAATACGCTTATTTTTCCTGATATTACTTATGGTTTTTACCCTGTTTTTGCAGGTTTAAACCGTATTCCATATCAAGAAATACCGCTAAAAGATGATTTTTCTATTGATGTAAACGATTATATCGGTGTTAACAAAACAATTGTTATTGCTAATCCTAATGCACCGACAGGTCTTTTCTTACCGCTTGAAGATATTGAAAAAATTGTATTAAGTAACAAAGATAATGTTGTTATTATTGACGAGGCTTATATTGATTTCGGCGGTGAAAGTGCAGTAAAACTTACCGAAAAATACGATAATTTACTCGTTACAGGTACTTTTTCAAAATCACGCTCGTTAGCAGGAGCAAGGCTTGGATTCGGTGTTGCAAACGAAAAAATTATAAACAATTTAAATACGATTAAATATTCAACAAATCCTTATAATGTAAACAGGTTGACCGCCGTAGCAGGAGAAGCGGTTTTAGATGAAAACGATTATTATATGAACAATTGTAAAAAAATAATCGAAAATCGTGAGTTTACAAAATGCAAGTTGCAAGAACTTGGATTTGAAGTTTTAAATTCAAGTGCAAATTTCCTATTTGCAAAGTGCGATAAAATAGACGGAAAAACGCTTTATTTAAAATTAAAAGAAAAAGGTGTTTTAATAAGGCATTTTGATAAAGAAAGAATTAATGATTACAACCGAATTACCATTGGCACAAAAGAGCAAATGGAAATATTAATTCAAAAAATAAAAGAAATTTTTAAGGAGAAACAATTATGAGAACAGTTGAAATTTCAAGAAAAACCGCTGAAACCGACATTGCTTTAAAACTTAATTTAGACGGCAACGGAAATTCTAAAATTGACAGCGGAAACGGCTTTTTTGACCACATGTTGACTCTTTTTGCTAAACACTCAAAATTTGATTTAGAGGTAACATGCGATGGTGATACAAATGTTGATTTTCATCATAGTGCAGAAGATATCGGCATTGTTTTGGGCGAGGCATTTAAAAAGGCGCTTGGCGACAAAAAAGGAATAACCCGTTATGCTGATACTATCTTACCTATGGACGAAGCGCTGATTTTAACGGCGGTTGATATTTCAAGCAGAAGTTATCTTTCATTCGGTCTAGATATCCCGACCGAGAAAATCGGCGACTTTGACAGCGAACTAATTGAAGAATTTTTTAACGCATTTGTAAGAAAAGCAGAAATTGCTTTACACATTAAACAGTTAGACGGCTCAAATTCGCACCACATTGTGGAGGGTACTTTTAAATCTTTTGCAGTTACTCTTAAAAAAGCGGTAGAAATTCAAGCAAAGTTTAAGGATCAGATTCCGTCAACAAAAGGTGTTTTATAATGATAGCAATTATTGATTACGGCGTAGGAAATTTGTTTTCACTTTGTTCTTCATTGCAAATTATTGGTGAAGAAGCGATAATAACAAGTGATGTCAGCACTATAAAATCCGCAGATAAGTTAATTCTACCAGGCGTAGGAGCATTTGGCGATGCTATGGAGAAACTGATGACAAGCGGACTTGATAAGGTTATTTTAGGCGAAGCGCAAAAGGGCAAAGATATTATGGGAATTTGCCTTGGTATGCAGTTGCTTTTTGAAAAAAGTTTTGAATACGGCGAGCATAAAGGACTTGGTCTTATAAAAGGCAAGGTTGTGCCAATCCAGGGCGATATTCCGCAGAATTTAAAAATTCCGCATATCGGCTGGAATGCTTTGCATTTTAAGAATAAAAGCAGAATTTATAAGAATATAAACGAGAATGATTGCGTTTATTTTGTTCATTCTTTTTATGCAACCGATTGTGACGAAAGCATCACTGCCACCACCGAATACGGCAAAGAACTTACCGCTTCGGTGCAAAAAGGTAATATTTACGGCTGTCAGTTTCACCCCGAAAAAAGCGGAAACGTCGGACTGAAAATATTAAAAGCATTTTGTGAAAAGGAGGATAAATAATGGTTATTCTTCCTGCGATTGATTTATTTGACAAAAAAGCGGTGCGCCTTTTAAAAGGTGATTATGAAAATATGACCGTTTACAGCGACAACCCTATTGAAATTGCCCGTGATTTTGAAAAGTGTGGTGCAAAATTCATTCATATGGTTGATTTGGAAGGTGCAAAAGACGGTACAACACCTAATATTGAAATTGTTAAGCAAATAGCAAACGAAACCTCTCTTTTTATTGAAATAGGCGGAGGTATAAGAAATCTTGAAACTGCCGAAAAATACATAAATGCAGGTGTAGGCAGAGTAATTCTCGGTACAGCGGCAGTTGAAAATGAAGAATTTCTGAAAAGTGCAGTAGAAAAATACGACGAAAAAGTTGCGGTAGGAGCAGATGTAAAAGACGGTTATATAGCGATTAAAGGCTGGCTTGAAAAATCAGCGTTAACGCTTGATGAATTTCTTTTGAAAATGCAGAAAATCGGCGTTAAAAATGTTATTTGCACCGATATTTCAAAAGACGGCGCAATGAAAGGTACCAATCTTCCGCTTTATAAAGATCTTTCGCAAAAGTATTCGCTTGATATTACCGCATCGGGCGGTGTTTCAACAATAGACGATGTAAAAGCGCTCAGAGAAATGAACATTTACGGCGTAATAATAGGCAAAGCGTATTACACAGGTGCAATTGATTTAAAAGAGGCATTGGAGGTAGCGAAATGATAACAAAACGTATTATTCCGTGCCTTGATGTTAAAGACGGCAGAGTTGTTAAAGGCACTAATTTTTTAAATTTAGCCGATGTTTCCTCACCTGTTAAATTGGCTCAGTTTTATACTGAGAATGGTGCAGATGAACTTGTTTTTTACGATATTACCGCTTCTTCCGATGGAAGAAAACTTTTTACCGATATTTTGGCTGAAACCGCAAGCAAGGTATTTATTCCTCTGACTGTCGGCGGAGGAATAAACACCGTTGAAGATTTTGACAGAGTTTTAAAATGCGGTGCCGATAAGGTAAGTGTAAACTCGGGTGCAATTAAAAATCCAGATTTGGTTAGTGCAGCGGCACAAAAATACGGTAATCAATGCGTTGTTTTGTCAGCAGATATTAAGCGAGTTGACGGTGTTTTTAGAGTTTTTGCAAAAGGTGGCAGAGAAAACACCGGTATGGAAGCGATTTCTTGGATAAAGAAATGCGTTGCGAGCGGTGCCGGCGAAGTTGTTGTAAATTCAATAGATACTGACGGCGTAAAACAAGGCTTTGATATTGAAATGTTACAAGCCGTTTGTGATGCTGTTAATGTTCCCGTTATCGCTTCGGGCGGTGCAGGAAGTAAGCAAGATTTTGTTGATTTATTTAAAGCAATTCCTGATATTGACGCTGGTCTTGCGGCTTCGGTTTTCCATTTTGGTGAAATTGCAATCCCTAATTTAAAAAGAGAACTTTATAAGAACGATATTATTGTGAGGTTAAAATAATGGTAGATATTAACAAACTTAAATTTGATGAAAAAGGTTTAATTCCCGCAGTAGTTGTTGACTCGATTACTAAAAAAGTGCTTACAGTTGCATATATGAATAAAGAGAGTCTTGAAATTTCTATGAAAAAAGGTCTTACCTGCTTTTTCAGTCGTTCAAGACAAGAACTTTGGCTCAAAGGTGAAACCAGCGGAAATTATCAGCATATTGTTTCAATTACTGCCGATTGCGATAACGATGCACTTGTAGTTGTTGTTGAAAAAGACGGTCCTGCTTGTCACACAGGAAACGACTCTTGCTTTTTCAATACATTATGGCAGAGCGATGAGTTACAGGAATTCAGTTTGCAAGGACTTTATGATTTATTAGTAGACAGAATGAAAGATAAGCCGAAAAACTCTTATACAACCTACCTTTTTGAAAAAGGTATTGATAAGATTTTGAAAAAAGTCGGCGAAGAATGTACCGAAGTTATTATTGCCGCAAAAGCAGACGATAAAAAAGAAACTGTTTATGAACTTGCTGACCTTGCTTACCACGCAACGGTGCTCATGGTACAAATGGGAATTTCAGTTGAAGATGTTCATAAAGAACTCGCTTCACGTCACATAATAGACCACAAAGTAAAACAAGAAAAAATGACAAAATGATTGAAAATTTACACACTCACACAACTTATTGCGACGGCGAAAATTCTGCTGAGGAACTTGTTTTAAAAGCGATTGAATTAGGTATTTCGGAACTCGGATTTTCAGGGCATTCTTATACTTTTTTTGATGAAAGTTACTGTATGAGCAAAGAAAAAACTGTAAAGTACAAAGCAGAAGTTCGACGTTTAAAAGAAGAATATAAGAACAAAATAAGAATCTTGCTAGGAGTTGAGCAAGATTACTATTCTAAAGAGCCAACAAACGATTATGATTATGTTATAGGCTCTGTTCATTATGTAAAAAAAGACGTTAATTATATTCCGATTGACGAGAGTAAAGAAATTTTGGAAAATGCAGTTAAAACTCATTATAACGGCGATTTTTATGCTCTTGCGGAAGATTATTATGCACTCGTCGGCGATGTTTATAACAAAACCAAATGCGATATTATTGGGCATTTTGACTTAATTACAAAGTTTAACAATAATAATGAGTTGTTTGACGAAAACAATGCTCGATACAAAAATGCTTTAAATAATGCATTAGAAAAACTTTGCAATACGCCTGCTGTATTTGAAGTAAACACAGGCGGTATGGCAAAAGGCTACAAATCTGTGCCTTATCCGAATAAACAAATAATTGAAAAAATAAAAAATCGGAAGAAAAAACTGATTTTTTCCTCCGATTGTCATAATAAAGAACAATTATTATTTGGGCTTGATTTAGTTGAAAAACTAATAAATTAGTTTTTCAATGCCTGCATTGGTGCAGGTAATTGACCGCCACGATTAATAAACTCAGCAGGCGACGCTGTGTTAACTCTCATAATAGGAGCAGAGCCGAAAAGACCGCCGTAATTCACACTATCTCCTAATCCCTTGCCTATTGCAGGAATAACTCTAACCGCTGTAGTTTTAAAATTAACCATACCTATTGCCGCTTCGTCAGCAATAATCGCCGAAATAACTTCGGCAGGTGTATCACCAGGAATAGCAATCATATCAAGGCCTACCGAGCAAACTGCGGTCATAGCCTCTAATTTTTCAATAGTTAAAACGCCTTTTTTGGCTGCTTTAATCATTCCGTCATCTTCGGAAACAGGAATAAATGCGCCCGAAAGACCGCCTACATGACTTGAAGCCATAACCCCGCCTTTTTTAACAGCGTCGTTAAGCAAAGCAAGGCAAGCGGTAGTTCCGCAACAGCCACAAGTTTCAAGTCCCATTTCTTCTAAAATATTTGCAACAGAATCGCCTATTGCAGGTGTCGGTGCAAGTGATAAATCTACTATACCAAACTGAACGCCTAAACGCTCGCTCGCCTCCATAGCAACGAGTTGACCCATTCGAGTTATTTTAAAAGCAGTTCGCTTGACAAGGTCGGCAACACCTGTTATATCTAGTTTTTTTGACTCAGTAGTAGAAAGTGCAGAACGAACAACGCCGGGACCCGAAACGCCAACATTTATAACGCAGTCAGGCTCGCCTGCACCGTGAAATGCACCTGCCATAAACGGATTATCTTCGGGCGCGTTACAAAAAACAACTAATTTTGACGCACCCACAGATTCACGATCAGCAGTTAATTCTGCTGATTTTTTTACTATTTCGCCCATCATTTTAACGGCGTCCATATTAATACCCGTTTTAGTGGAACCGATATTTACCGAAGAGCAAACACGTTCGGTTGATGCAAGTGCTTCCGGAATTGACTCAATAAGAGCATAATCTCCATTTGCAAAACCTTTTTGAACAAGTGCAGAATAACCTCCTATAAAGTTTACGCCTACTGTTTTTGCCGCTTTTTCAAGAGTAAACGCAAATTTGACAATATTAGATGTTTGACAAGCAGAGGCAAGCATTGCAATAGGTGTTACCGAAATTCTTTTATTTACTATCGGAATACCGTATTTTTTTTCAATTTCTTCGCATACAGGTATTAAATTATATGCGTATCTTGTAATTTTATCGTAAACTTTTTCGCATGCTTTATCTATATCGCTGTCAATACAATCAAGCAATGAAATACCCATAGTTACTGTGCGTATGTCAAGGTTTTCATTCTCAATCATATTGATTGTTTCAATAATATCATTTGTATTAAGCATATTTTTCCCCTTAAATTCTGTGCATCGAATTGAAAATATCTTCATGCATAACATGAATTTTCATTCCCATTTCTTCGCCCAAAGACTGCATTTCATCTGAGAACTTGTTAAAATCGATTTTGCAATTTGTAACATCGGCAAGCATAATCATTGTAAAAATATCCTGCATTACAGTCTGTGTTACATCATCTATATTAACGCCGAAATCAGCACATTTTGTAGAAACTTTTGCTAAAATTCCTACTGTATCTTTTCCGATAACAGAAATTACTGCTTTCATACTTATTTCTCCCTAATCATTTATATTATTGTGTAGTTTTGCGGCTTTTAAAGTGTTTTTCATTAACATTCCTATTGTCATAGGGCCTACTCCTCCTGGTACAGGCGTTATGAAAGACGCTTTTTCTGATACCTCGTCAAATTTTACATCACCGCAAAGTTTACCGTCTTTTCTGTTCATTCCGACATCAATTACAACAGCACCGCTCTTTACCATATCAGCAGTAACAAAATCGGCTATTCCAACTGCCGCTACTAAAATATCCGCTCTTGAAGTTACTTCTTTTAAGTTTTTTGTACGAGAGTGGCAAACGGTGACAGTGCCGTTTTTATGAAGCAACAACATTGACATAGGTTTGCCTACGATATTACTTCTGCCAATAACAACGCATTCTTTGCCCTCTACTTCAATATTATAGTAACTTAATAGTTCCATAACTCCTGCGGGAGTGCAAGGTAAAAAGTCATAATCACCAATCATAATTTTACCTACATTTACAGGCGAAAAAGCATCAACATCTTTTTTAGAATCTATGTAATCAATAACCGCTTTTTCATCTAAATGTTTAGGCAAAGGAAGTTGACATAAAATTCCGTTTATGTCAACTCTTTTGTTTAGTACATCTATCACTTCAAGAAGTTCTTCCATTGTTGTATCAGCAGGTAACGCGTATTCTTCTGAGTAAAAACCTACTTCGGCACAAGCCTTTTTCTTGTTGTTTACATATACTCTTGAAGCGGGGTCATCGCCCACAATAATTACGGCAAGTCCCGGTGTTATACCCTTTTCTTTTAAGGCTTCAACCTCTTTTGCAACGCCTTGTTTTACCGCTTTTGATACTAATTTTCCATCAATTATTGTCGCCATTTTCTTCACCGTTCTTTTCTTTTATTTCAGAAATTTCATCTTCCGATTTATCGCTATTTTCGACTTCAATTGCTTCTTCAACACTTTCAAAAACTTCGACATACTTTTTCTCGCCGCCAATACTACCTGATTTTTTCAAGCCGATAACAAGCAATACCGCTCCCACAACTACCAATAATGCCGATAAAAGCATAGAAACTTTTATGTTTCCGCCGAAAAGCGAATCTGTTCGCAAGTATTCTATAAAAAATCTGCCCAATCCGTACCAAATCAAATATAAAGCACCGATTTCACCGACAAATTTTCTTTTTTTAGAAATAAGATGTAAAACAACAAATCCTAGAATACACCAAATTGATTCATATAAAAAGCAAGGGTGCACCATTTGGTCTGTATCCATCTCTTGGATTATTTTATCACCCGAAATACCAAACCAAGAACTTCCTGTTACGCTACCGTAAGCCTCTTGATTTACAAAATTGCCCCATCTACCTATTCCTTGTGCTAATAAAAAGCCAAGTGCAGTTAAATCAAGTGCAGATAATATACTAACTTTACGAAGTTTACACATCAGCGCGCCAACAACAATTGCAGTTATAGTTGCACCGTAAATAGCCAGTCCACCTTGATGAATATTAAAAAACTGACTAAATGAAATATCGCCGAAAACTACATAGTAAAGCCTTGCGCCTAGAATTGAAAGTGGTGCAGTTACCAAAATGCAATCAATAAGCCTATCAGGGTTAACGCCGAATTTAGGCGCTCTTTTTATGCCGTAAATAACTGCCAAAACAAAACCCAAAGTAATAATTATTCCGTACCAATAAACTCCCCAGCCGTTTATTGAAAACGCAACGGGATTTAGATTAAATTCCCAGCCGAAAAAGTTATAATTCATCATTTTTATTTTCTCCTTATTATTTGTTTACTATCGAAATTGAAGAATTATCAATATCAAACATCTCTTTAAGCCTTTTTACTACATCTACTTCGGTAATATTCTTAATAATATCAAATTCTTCAAAAACAGGCGTTTTTAAAAATGCGGATTCAACCATATTCATAACTATATTTTCGGCAGAATTAAAGCCGCATACTTCTTCTGAATAATAAACTTTTACCGCTCTTTCAATATCTTCTTTTTTTATGCCTTTTACAATATAATCACTTAAATAGCGGTTAGTAATTTCTCTTACTTTTTCCGGATTATCAGATTCGCCCTCAACAATTGTGCAAGCGTAGCTGTAACCGTTAAAATATTCAGCACTAAAAGAATCATTAATAAGTTCAGAATCAAATAGTTCTTTATAGAGTGGAGAATCATTGCCGAAAATACTTTTTAAAATAATTTCGGATAACACTTTTTCTTTAAGCGTTTTTTGAGGGTTTTCACATTTTTCTTTAAATCCTATTGCAAACAAAGGCTTACTTACAGGAAGTTTTACTTCAACTTGTCTTTTTTCAACCTTGTTTTCTTCATTTGGCATAAACCTGTTAATTATTACAGGGGCTTTTGTTATCAACAGTTCATCGCACAAATCAAAAATTTTTTGAGCCTCAACATTACCGGCAACACAGATGAACATATTATTCAGATTATAAAAAGTATTGTAGCAATCATAAAGCAACCCTGCATTGATTTTTGCAATCGATTCTACCGTTCCTGCAATATCAATTCTTACAGGATGTTTTTTATATAATGCGCCGAGCAAATTCATAAGAACCTGCCAAGGTGCTGAATCATCATACATTTGAATTTCCTGACCGATTATTCCCTGCTCTTTTTGCACAGTTTCTTCGGTAAAATAAGGGTGTTGGACAAAATCAAGCAAAATTCTGAAATTCTCTTCAAAATTTGCCGAGCAGGAGAACAAATAGCAAGTTCTGTCAAAAGAGGTAAAAGCGTTTGCCGAAGCACCTGTTTTAGCAAAACGAGCGAAAGCGTCAAGTTCCTCTGATTCAAACAATTTATGTTCGAGATAATGAGCAATTCCTTCGGGAACTTCCAAAAATTTGCCGTTGCCGACAGAGAATTTTGTATCAATCGAGCCGTATCGAGTACCAAAAATAGCGTAACTTGAAGAAAACTCAGGCTTTTCGCAAACATAAACTTCAAGACCGGATTTATGCTTATAAACAATAACTTGCTCGTCGATTAAGGAGTTTTTATAAGTTTTAATCATCATTATCCTCCTTTGCTTTGCCTAAAAAGTAAACGGTATCAAGTTTTACGGTTTTTGCAACAGCAATTACATCTTCAACCGTAACACCTTTTATCAATTCAGCATAATCTTCGATAGTTTCGCCGTCGTTAAAAGTTGCCAAAGCGTACCAAGTATCAAGTGTAGCAGTTTGGTCGTTGTAAGAAATAAGTGTATCAGTCAAAGCAATTTTTGAAGAATTAACCTCATCTTCCGAAATATTGCCGTTTTTTATTTCCTCCAACTGCTCTAAAATGCCGTTATATGCTTTTTCTCTGTTTTCTTCTAAAATGCCGCTGTCAACAATAAATGTGCCTTTTTTAGAATTAAATCTTGCGGCACAGTAGTAACAAAGGCTCTGCTTTTCTCTTACATTAGTAAAAAGTTTTGAATAGGGGCCACCGCCAAAAACATCAACAAAAACCGCCGCTTTTGCAACACTTTGTCTTGCTTCACCCAAATCAACGGTAAAACCTAAACAAAGTTTACCCTGGGTAACATTCATTTTTTCTTCTAAATATTTTACTTCGCCTTCTGTTTTATGGTTTAGCGAAATATTTTTCTTTTCTACATTCCTTTCAAGCGAATTAAAGTATTCTTTAAATCTTTCATAAATCAAATCGGGCTCGTTTTGCGAAATTACATTTATGCGTACAAAGGCGTTTTTTAAAAGATGCTCGTGAGCCTTTACCAAATCTTCATTTGTAAGACTATCAACCGATTCGGTATTTCCGTGAGTTTTAACACTCGCAGGCTCGCCGTTATACATCTCTTTTTCTGTATTAGAAATTGCGTAGCCTCTTTTTTCGTTTATTTGAGCGTTGATTTGGTCAATCAAAATACGCTTGTTGTTATTAAAAACCTCTTGTTTAAATTTACCGTTTTCCATAAGCGGATTGAATATTGCACAAAGTAGTAAATCAGCCGCTTTATTAGAAATTGTTTCACCAAATAGTGTAAAGTTATCATCTAAAACAGAAATACCGAATTTAACCATTCTCATATCGCCGAATTTTAAAAAAAAAAAAAAAAGCGAAGCGTTATAAAGGTTTTTTAACGCTTTATTCAGTGAAGTATAATCAGGATAATCTTTTGTTGAGTCAGTTAAAATTAAATATAACAACGAATAAGCGCTAACCGATTTTTCGTCGGCAGGAATAAACATATTAACGCTGATTGAAGATGTTTTAAATTTATTTGATTTAATAAAACAGCCTTCAACACCGTTTGCAATTTCAGAAATTATCATCAGCCAATCAAATCCTCCAATAAAAACATCAGTATTTAATATTATACCATTAACAGCATATTTTAACAATACTTTTTTACCAAAAAAACGGGATTTTTAAAATAAAATCCCGTTTTTATAACTTATTGCTGGTTGTTCGGCGATACTACTTTTTCGCCTTTTCTGAGTCTTTCATAATTCTTAATCAGCGATTCAACCGTTCTTGCAGGAATAAGTTCATCTCCTATACCGTTTAACTTATGCAAATAATAATTATTATTGTATTTTTGATAAGTTATCACATCGGTCTTATTGCCTTTTAGTTTAATGGTAATTTTTAAAGTAGGTTTCACCGAAAGAGTTTTGTTTTCGCCCAAATACTTTGTTGCCGAGGCCATTGAAAGACGCTGATAATCAGTTTTAAAATCATCGGCATTTATAGGAGCATTATTCATCAAAACAGTAAGAACTTCTTCCCCTGTTGAAAGTTCATCTGTTTCTTCGGTCGCTTTATCAAAACTTAAACTGTATTTATAAGTTTTTCCTTTATATTCGGTTGTTAAAGATTTAATATTTTCAATATTTTTTGCATAGAGAATATTATATCTTAAATCATTTATTGACCAATCTATAAAACTTAAAGTACTTGACGAAATAAGATAAACAACAGGAGTATTATCTACCTTGCAAGTTACGTAATCTGGCTTGTAACCGCCGGGCTTTCCGAATTTAATATTATAAGTTTTCTTGATTTTATAACTAATTTCAAGATACGGATTTTTAAGACCGTATCTTTTCAACTCAGCCGAATTTGGTTTTACTTTTAAAGTAGAGTTAGCACTAAGTCCTGTTGATAGCGGTGCCAAAAGCGTTTCTATGCTTGAATTTGAAGCGTAGGTTTGAATGGGAGAATCGATATAATAAACCATCACATCTTCCAAAGTGTCTTTATAGGTAAGTTTTGTTTTGCTTTTAAAATTATCTCCGTTTAAAGTAATGCTGTCAAAATAACTAAGCGTTCCGTTTGAAAAATAATCTGAATTATTATCAGTTTGAGCAATTGCGCTGAATAAATCAAGGCTTACTAAATCATTTTTAGAAATTGAGAACACTTCGTAAACATCGCAATCGGTAACATAAATTCCCTTTTTAAGCGAAGTAGAAATATAATACTTATCGCTCATAGGCGACTGATTACCGATTTTTATTGTAAAAGAAGAATTGTCAGCCATTGTCGCTTTTATAAATACTCTCGGTTTATCAAGTCCACAGTCTTTTTCGGTATAAGAAGCATCTAATTTGCTATTTGCGTAAACCGTAAACAAACTGTTGTAAAAACTATTTAATGTCGCTTGATTTATCGGAACATCTTTATCAAATCCGACAAGTTTGAAATTTACCGTTTCCTGCGTTTCACCTTGCATATTAGCTTCGGTTGTTTTAAAAGGAGTTAGCGTAAACTCGCCGTTTTTATTTTTAAAATAAATCTTTGCAACGTTAGAAACCGCACCTTTTTTTACATTTTTCATATTTTCAAGCGCAACATTCGCTTTGTCAGTCAAATTAAACGAAGAAGAAGCATTTGTTGTTTGCTCATTTTCGCTGACCGGCCAAAATTTTAAAATTGCAAAAATTGAAGCACAAAAAACTATAAGAATACAAACAAGCACAGATAAAAGCTTTAAATACCTGTTCTTGATTTTGTTTCTTTTAGAATCCTCTTCAATTTTTTCAGAATTGAAAATAGTAGATTTTTCAAAATCTTTTTCAATTCTTTTTTCATAATTCTCAAATGAATTTTTATCCATAAATTACGCCTTATCTTCTTTTTCTTATTACAAACAATACAATGCCTAATACCGCAATTGCAATCGGAACAACATATTTTGTAGCAATTTTCACAGTGTTGCTTTGAACATCGGTAGGTTCAAATTTTGTATAATCAATTACTCTTGTTTCAACATCGTAAGTTTCAGTAACTCTGCCTGCACAGCCGTTAATTACAGATAACAACTGCCTTATATTTGCGTTGTAATCAACCGTTAATGCGTTCGAGCCTATAAAATCGGTGGATGCAACAGAGATCACATTTGAAAAACGAGCAGCATCTTTTTTTGTATCTTCGGTTACATATCTTGAAAGTGCAATTTCACAAAAAGAAGCGGTATTCTCATCAGAAGCATTCCAATCATCAGGCACTTTATACGGTCTTACAACGCAAGAATCTGTCGTTTTAAGAATATTATAAGTATTATATTTGCTCTTTTGGTCAAAAAGCAACTTCATAGGACGGTTATTATCAGCCATATAATAATAACTTGAATTTAACTCATCAACAAAACCCAATCTTTTGGCATCATCGGTATTCAAATCAAAGCGTACGTCGGTATTGCTCGCACCGCAATTGCTTGAATTAGTTTCATAAACCGTACCCTGCTCAAAACCAATACCCCAATCTTCAAGAAACGCGTCAAGATTAGGCAAATTGCTTTGAACACTTGAAGCAAAATAGATGAAAGTAGTTCCGTAAGCAAAATCATTATCGCCCGCTTTACCCAAAAGAAACTCATCAAGTTTTTTAATATCGCTCTGAGATAAATCAACAGTAGGTGCCGCAAGCATTATCATTTTAGCGTCTTTCGGAATAGAATCTACATTCAAGTCGCTGATTTCTTCATAATCATAACCCGCAGTTGCAAGAGTTTTAACATAATCGGAAACATTTGCACTGCCGTAACCTGTTATTAAAGCAATTTTATTCTTATTCTCCTGAATAACATAATAAAGTGCGGAAGTTACCGAAGTTTCAAGATTTGAACCCGATATAACACCTGTAGATGAACCTGATGAATCGGTGCCGATTTCATAAACATCATCAAAAGTTATAACTTTATAATTGGTCTTTTCTTTGCCGTCGCCACCTTTATAGGTGTAATCCACAACAATATCGCCGTAAGACAAATTACTGTCGGAATATTTATCAGCATACTCGTTAAAATCGGGTTTGCTTGAATCAAGAAATTTAACTGTGATATTTGAATTAATTTTATGATAATTCTTTAAAAGAGCCACCGTTTGCTTAAAATATTTTCCGCCCGAAGAATCGGTATATGTTTGCGAAACCGAAGATATATATTCATTTAAATAATAATCTTCTGTACAAGTAACAACAATTTCAATGGGTTTATTAATTTTTTTGATATATTCCTTATTTTTTTCACTTATGGTATACTCCGAATCGCTTGTCATATCAATGTTAAAGCCTGTAAACCTTTCGGATAAAAACGAACCTAAAATATTAATCGCAATCAAGCAAACTATAAACACAATAACAATTATTGTTGAAAGTCCGCTGTATTTAAACTTATCTTTTTTATAAAAAGGTGTTTTAAATTTATCATTTTTCATTCTATTTACTGCCTCCTTTTAAGCCCAGCGTTTTCTGTCAATTACTCTCACAGTTAAGAAAAGAAATGTTGCTGTTATGCTTAAAAAGAAAATAAAATTCGCAACATCAAAAATTCCTTCGGCAAAATTTTCGTATCTTTGAGAAAAAGAAAGCCAAGAACTTATTTTCAGCAATGTTTCATTTTCTGTATGCGCTGAAGCATTGTTTACAACCCAGAAAACAAACGAAGCGGCAAAACCGCCCAAAGCGGCAACAACCTGACTTTCGGTCAATGCACTGATAAATTCACCTATTGCAATTAATGCGCCGACAATTAAAATAAAGCCGATTGAATTTCCTAAAAATACCATAAAATCAGGAGAAGAACCGAAAATATAGTAATTCAAAAACAAAATCAACATTACAAAATCAAAAATTAAAAAGTAAATTATCGCGGCAAAAAATTTGCCTAAAACAATTGAAGTAATATTAGTAGGAGAAGTAAAAAGCAACTGGTCGGTTTTTTGATGCTTTTCTTCCGAAAGCATACGCATTGTAAGCAAAGGTACTACAAACAAAACAACCGTTATTAAATAACTGAACACATAGGCAATGTTAGAAACACCAGACGAAAAAGTTTGCGAATAGTATTCGCCTGCAAAAGATATCAGCACCGCCATTGCGACATAGCCGAGCGGTAAAGTAAAATATTCTCGAAGTTCTCTTTTTATAATCGCACCCATTATTTTTGCTCCTCCTTATCTTGCTTTTTTGCTTTTAGCGTACGCTTAATGGCTTCGGTATTCAAAGACTCGTCCGTCAATCTTAAAAATATATCTTCAAGCGAAAGCGAGTTGCTTGACATTTTCAAAATAGCAAAATTATTTAAACTTGCAGTTTCAAAAAGCGATTTTCTTATGTCGTAGCCCGCTCTCGGCTCAATATTGAATTCACATTCGCCTTTTGTTTCTTTCACAAAATCAATTGTTTTAATTCCGTTTACCTGCTTTAATTCCTTAACTATATCATCTTTTTTACCCTCAAAAACAACCGATAAAGAAAGGTCGTTTGAAAGATTATTTGAAAGATTTTCAGGAGTATCGTCGGCAACTATTTTACCCTTATTAATAATAATTACCCTGTCGCAAACCGCCTGAATTTCAGAAAGAATATGAGATGAAAGAATTACGGTATGGTTTTTTCCAAGCATTCTTACCAAGTTTCTTATTTCGATAATCTGTTTCGGATCAAGACCAACAGTTGGCTCATCAAGAATAATAACTTTCGGATTGCCGATAAGTGCCTGAGCGATACCTACTCTTTGGCGGTAGCCTTTTGAAAGATTCTTTATAAGACGGTGGTAAACATCTTTAATCCCTACAAGTCGGCAAATTTCTTCAATATGAGGGCCTTTCGGTAGTTTAACTCTTTTTAAATTAAAAACAAAATTAAGATACTCTTTTACAGTCATATCAAGATACAAAGGCGGTAATTCGGGTAAATAGCCGATTTGTTTTTTAACATCAATAGGCTGTTCGAGAACATCGTAACCATTCACGTTGACACTGCCCTTTGTAGCCGACAAATAGCCTGTAATAATATTCATAGCGGTCGATTTACCTGCACCGTTAGGACCTAAAAATCCCAAAATCTCGCAATCATTTACAATAAATGAAATATTATTAACCGCAATATGTCCGCCGTAATCTTTTGTAAGGTTTTTAATCTCTATCATTAAAATTATATCCTTTCCTTATAAATAGCAATATAATTATATTATTTCTTTACGTTATCTGTGTAAACTATTTTTTAATATTCTTAAAATTTGCATACATACCTTGATATTATACTATAAAACAAACAAATAATAAAGGCTTTTTAACAAATTTTTTTAAAGTTTTTAAACAAGTTTTTGTTAAAATAATGTTTAAAAATAGTATTATGTTAATTTAAAAATTTACCAATTTTTAAAAAGTGCCTATATTTCATAAAAAGATTTTTTCACATTTTCCACATAGTTTTCAACATTATTATTATGTTAAGTTAATATCTATTTTAACTAAAAAAGACTGATTTTGTAAAAAACCAGTCTTTTGCTTAAATAAAACCACCGTCAACAGTTATAACCTGACCTGTAATAAAGTCGGCGTTTTCACCGAGCAAAAACGATACTACACCGCTAATATCTTTTGGTGTGCCGTTTCTTTGTAAAGATGTGTCACAAGCAAGTTCTTTTTTATCTTCTTTCGTTAAATTGCTTATCATATCGGTTTCAATTACGCCCGGTGCTACACAATTAACATTAATACTTGATGGACCGAGTTCTCTGGCAAGTGCCTTTGTCATGCCGATTATAGCAGATTTTGAAGTGGAATAAACAACTTCGCAAGAACCGCCGCAAACGCCCCAAATTGAAGAAATATTAACTATTCTCCCCTGCTTTTTATTTATCATATTCGGCAAAAAAGCCTTTGTAACCAAAAAAGTGCCTTTTACATTTGTATTCATAATAAAATTAAAATCTTTTTCTGATACATCGCAAAACAGCGAAGTTTTTGCCACGCCTGCATTGTTAATTACCGCATAAATACTATTATTTTTTAAAATCTCTTTTGCGGTATTTTCAACCTGAATTTTATCCGTAATATCACATTTAAAGGTCTTAATATTACAATTTTTTTCAAGTTCTTTGGCTCTAATTTCACTATTTTTATAAAAGCCTATAACAAAATAACCCTCATTCGCCAAATCAATGGCGATTTGTTTGCCTATTCCTCTGGTTACACCTGTAACAACAACTGTTTTTTGCATCTTAATCACCAATAAATTTTGGCATTAAATCCATACTGTTGCCGATATAAACGCCTGATTTTTCAGCAGTTTGTTCGCAAAAGCAGTCGGCACCGTTTTCCCTCTTTGTTGAATCATAAATCATGAACGGAACGGGATCACAAGTATGGGTTTTAACAGTAAGAGGAGTCGGGTGGTCGGGCATTACAAGAATTCTGAACTCGCCGTAATTATTTTTAAGTTCCTCATATAAAGGTGCAAGAATTTTATCATCAATAAGTTCAATTGCTTTAACCTTGTTTTGTGCCTCTCCTCTATGTCCGCACTCATCGGGTGCTTCAAGATGAACAAAAACAAAATCGTTTCTTCTAAGTAAATCTTTTGCGGTATTTGCTTTTTTATCAAAATCTGTATCAATATAGCCTGTTACACCGTCAATTTCTGCAACCTCCATTTTGGCCAACTTGCCAATACCCCTGATAAGGTCAACCGCCGATACTACCGCACCTTTAAGAGAAAACATATCATAAAAATACGGCAACTGTGGTTTTTTACCCTCTCCCCAGAACCAAGCGGAATTTGCAGGGCGTTTGCCTTGTGACTTACGCTTTAAATTAACAGGGTGATTTTCGAGCACCTCAACCGATTTCTTCATCATATCAACAAAAGGCTTTGCTTCCGGTACTTTGCTTAAATACTCGCCTATAACTTTATCAGAAATATCATGCGGAGGAGTAAAATTAAGACCTAATTTACCCAATTTTGAAACAAGACAATGACGGTACTGAACGCCTGTATAGAAATGATTGTTCTCATCGCCGAAAGCCTCTTGTAATGCTTTTATAAGTTTATCAGCCTCTTCGGTTGATATGTCGCCGCCGCAATAATCAACCATAACTCTATCCTCATAATTTTTTTCATCTGAAAGAGTAACAAGGTTGCAACGCATAGCGATTTCATCATCTTTAAGGTCAATTCCGAGATTTGCCGCTTCAAGCGGTGAACGACCCGAATAGCAGGTTTTTGCATTGTACCCCAAAACCGAAAGATTTGCAACATCACTTCCGGGTTTTAAGCCATCGGCAACAGTTTTACACATTCCTATCTCACTCGATCTGCAAAGCATATCCATAGTAGGTTTATTTGCTGCCTGCATAGGAGTTTTACCGCCTAATTCTTCATTCGGCACATCTGCCATTCCGTCACATAACACAACTAAATATTTCATTTATATGCCCTTCTAATCTGTAAAATATTTTATACCCGCTTCAAAAATTCGCAGGTCTTTATTGCCTTTGATATTGTTGAAACAACCAAGCGTTCTTCTTTGAGGCAAAGTAACTTTTCCAAGTACTTTACCATCAGGTGAAGTTATACTTTCAACCGCACAAACTCCGGAATCGGGGTTAAAAGGAATTCTTGCGGCGGGTTTGCCCGCTCTATCAACATACTGCATAGCAATTTGATTATTATTAATCAAAGAAAGCATTGTAACTTCATCTGCAATAAATCTTGCCTTTGTATGGCAAACAGGCAAAGTGAAAATATCACCTGTTTTTTTTCCTCTGAGCCACGGAGATTTATTTGAAGTAATTTTTACATTCACAAATCCATTTGAAGGCATACCTATTACACTGTTTGCAAGGTATGCACCTGTTTCAAGCGGTTTATATACTCCGCTGGTAAGCAAACCGCTTTTAAGAAGAATGTCAAATCCTTCCTCAAATCCGATAATAAGACCGTCTTTATTCAAAAGCCTTATTACCGATTCCCTGATAATAGGATTTGTCATAACGGCATAACCGAATTTAGCAGAGAAAAACGAACCCGAGCCATTAGGCAGACAAATAATCTGAGATTCATCAATTTTAGCGGATAATTTTTTTAAAGATTTTTGATAGTCTTTTGGATTTATACAATAAACTTCTGCTTCACCGCCCGAATTTTCAAAAGAGCGTTGTAAATCATAAGCGCCAGAAACACCCGTAAACGCAGGAATAATAATCTTTGGTTTGTCAACCTTATTTGAACAAACAACTTTCTCTTCTGAGAAAAACGGAGTGATTTTCGCCATTGCGGTTTTCTTGTTTGTTCTGGTTGGATAAAAGCCTTGCATTGCACCTGTATAAGCAGAAAGAGCCTCAGACATTGTAACTCTTTCATTACCAAAATCAAATACCAATTCGCTATTTGTTTTTCCAATAATTACAGTATCCATACCAGAAAAAGCACCCGGGTTATCTGTTTCGATAACAATTGATGCGGTATTGAAAGAAAAAAGCGTTTTAACATCCAAATCTTCAAAATTAACGCCTATTGAATTACCGAAACTCATTTTTGCAACAGTTGCGGCAATTCCGCCCTCTCCTACTACGCTTGCGGAAAGAACCTTGCCATTTTGCGACAAATAATGAATTTGACGATAAATTACCTTTGCTTTATCATAATCAGGCAATCCTGTTTTTTCAACAATCGGCATAGGAACCAAAATTACCGTTGAGCCGACTGATTTGAATTCGGGTGAAATTACCTCGTTCACTTTTGAAACAGCCATTGCAAAACATGCAAAATCATTTTGATCATCACCATTATTTTCTATGCTCAAATCATATGAAATTGCCGGAATATTCATACCCGCCTCAGTAGCAAACGCACCGAAAACAGATGAAAATAAGTCGCTGTATTTTGTTTCAAACCCTTTTGGGTCTGTAATATTTTGACAAATGCCCAACTTTGCATTTACTGAGTTTGAGCCTGATGCAACTATTTTTGAAATACTCTCCATAATTGAGAAAGCGGCGCCGTGATAAGGGCTAATTCGAGAAATTTCAGGATTGCAACCGTAAGAAATTGAAGTTACTGTATTTGTATTACCTGTGTTGGTAGGAATTTTTGTAACAAAAGCGTCAGAAGGGGTAAGTTCATTTTTACCGCCAAACGGAGCCAAAACGCACCCTGCACCCAATGACCAGTCAAAATGAGATGCAATACCTTTTTTTGAAGAAACCAAAACATTTTTAAGATTGAGCAAAAACGCTTCTTTTTTATCAATTTTGTCAAACTTTGACGGATAAGAATTAAAATTAATTTTATTATTTGAACTATCTTTTATTAATACTTTTTTCTTCTCACTATTATTTAAAGAAACAATAAATTCAGTAAGAATATTTGCAACCTGCTTTTTTCCGTTTTGAACAACAAGTTTTTGCTCATCAGTAACTTTTCCGATAATGTGGGAAGAAAGCGAGAGACAACTGCAAATGCTTTTTATATCTTCAATATGATCTTTTGAAACTATTATGCCTGCACGGTTGGTTTTTACACTGAGTGCCAAATGTGCAAGCGGCAAATCTTTCGTTCTAACAATTCGATTAATATCAATTTCCGCACCGCTAACTTCGTTTAAAACGCCCGCAATAATACCATTTGAAAAATCAAGCGTTTTCTTGATATAATTCAGATTTTTACTTGCGACATTTTTAAAAAATCTTGCGATTTTTTCGTGCATAAGATTATTTCTTGACTGGGTAAAACTATTACTGTTAAAATCAAATACCCTCATTTTACTTCCAATCATTATAATAACGTCTTCAGCGGCAACTTTCGCTATATAATCAGTTTTTGTTCCTGCAAAAACAGTTGCGCCAAAATTAATGGGCTTTTTAACATTTTTCGAAATGATCTGCCCCAAAAATGCGGTTGGAATACCAAGTTCTTTATTCATTTTTGCAGTTTTAAGCGTAAGATTATCACTGAGTGCACAGTTTTCAAAATTATTTACAGTTGCAAAACTGTCATTTTTGTCATTCAGCGGACGCATATCAACATCAACGGACTGATATGCTTCAAGCATATTAAATGTGCTTTTCGGCGACACATCAAATTCATCAGTTTTATTTGTTTTACCTGCTTTAAACGAAATCAAATACTGCTCTACCACTCCGTTAACATCAACCGGCACCTGAATAAGAGGTGTGTCATTTTCAAGTATAATATCCTGAATTTGACCTTTTTGCTTCATATAATCATAACCTGCCATTGCAATATCGGCAGGTGAAATTGTACCTGTTTTATCAATTCTCGCCTGTTCACGCATGCTAATAAACTCTTCAAGAGTTATTTTTAAAGGTGATACGCTGTGAATGTCTTCAAAATTTATTTCACTGAAACGACAGCCTTCGAATTGTTGTTTTGAAGTTAAAAAACAGTCAATTGAAAATAGTTCGACTAAAGTCGGATTTCTTTTTAATGCTCTGAAATAGTTTCTTATTTCGCAAAGCGTTTCTTTTGACATTTTTAGGTTTAATTTTGACAAATACTGATAAATGCCAATATCATTTTTGTCTAAAAAATCTTCATCAACAGTACTACTTCCGAAATCGACAAATTTATCTTCAAGGCTAAGCGGTTTACTGTCATCTGAAATTTCATAAAGCCGCTTATCAATAATAAAATTCTCAATTTCTTTTAACTTATGCTCATTTAATATGTTCGATAAAGCAATAACTTTTGCATAAACAACCTTGTAATTACCTAAAACACCATAAGAACGAGCAAAACTTTTAAGATTAGTTATTCTTTCGCTGTATTTTCCTTTTAAATCGGAAACAGAAAAACTTTTCCAATCACTTGTTAGCGGTAAATAGTCAATAAAATAGTTATCAGTATTTTCATCAATTAAAAAATTCTGCATTATTTTATCAAATTCTTCTCTTGTTAAGCCGTCAAAATCATATCTTTCAAAAAGTCGTAAATCAGTTTCGGGCTCTACCGAAAGATAATGTTTTATATACCCAAGCAAATTTTTAGATTCAGCATCAAGCCCTCTTTTTTTCTCAATAAATATGCGAAAAACCAAATTACCGACCTCCATATTTTTTTACTATTAATTAATAATACCATATTTCATATGTTTTTAAAAGGGGTTTTTATCATTTTTTTATTGTTTTTTCTATAATAAATAAAGAATTGCCTTAAACAAATGTTTAAGGCAATTCTCTCTTATAAAGTAATAAACTTAATTTTTAAATTATTTTAAAGGAATGAAGCCCATCTATCTACAAATGCTTTTTGAGCATTAGAAAGTGCAGAATATTTTTCAGTATCTGCCTTGAATGAACTTGCAACCTGTGCCAATGAACGGCCGTCAGAATTCCCTGTCGAATAAACGATAGTAGTTACGCTGTTTTTCGTGATTTTAGCATATCCTCTTGCAATAAAT
>CACYEQ010000071.1 GCA_902773485.1 Oscillospiraceae bacterium | reverse complement strand
TATTCGGACAATATGTAAAGCCCAAACTGATTATTTGAATTTTCTTTTACGAGCAGCCTCTGATTTTTTCTTTCTTCTTACAGATGGCTTTTCATAGTGTTCTCTTTTACGAACTTCTTGAATAACGCCGTCTCTAACAGTAGCTCTTTTGAAGCGTCTGAGCGCGTTTTCTAAAGATTCGTTTTCCTTAATACGAACTTGACTCACTCTAATTCCCTCCCTCCGCCTATCGCAGGGGTATTTTACTAAATAATTATACCACTAATTATCAGCATTGTCAACATTTTTTTATTTTACAACAATATTTACTAATTTGCCTTTAACATATATTTCTTTTACAATATTTTTGCCGTCAATCATAGATTTTACTTTTTCATCTTTTTTTGCGATAGAAAGAATTTCATCTTGTGAACTTTCAGCATTAATATTTAATCTTGTTTTTAACTTGCCGTTCACCTGAACAACTATTTCTATCGTTGAATCAACGCATTTTTCTTCACAATACTGAGGCCATTCTGCTTGATTAAGCATGCCGCCAAAGTTTGCAACTTGCCACATTTCTTCTGTAATATGAGGAGCAAAAGGATTTAGCAAAAGTATAAATGTTTTTAACTCCTTTTTTGTAATTGTGCCCACAGAATAAATCTCGTTTAACAAAGTCATTAATGAAGCAATTGCAGTATTATATTTAAGATTTTCAATATCATTTGAAACCTTTTTAATTGTTTTATGGAAAGATGACACTAATTTTTCAGAATACTCTTCATTGTCGCAAAGTATATCAAGCAAATTAAAAGTTCTTTCAATAAATCGTTTACAGCCTTTTACTGCATCTTTCGACCAAGGTGCTGCTTTTTCATAGTCACCCATAAATAATACATATGTACGAAGCACATCTGCACCGTATTCGTCTACAACATCGTTCGGATCAACTACATTGCCTTTCGATTTTGACATTTTATCGCCATCAGGACCTAAAATTAAACCCTGTGCAGTTCTTTTTGCATAAGGTTCTTTACAAGGAACCTCACCCAAATCATAAAGGAATCTGTGCCAGAATCTTGAATATATCAAGTGGCGGGTAACATGTTCCATACCGCCGTTATACCAATCAACAGGCATCCAGTATTTTAACTTTTCTTTATCAGCAAAAACTTTATCGTTTTTAGGGTCAATATAACGCAAGAAATACCAAGAAGAACCTGCCCATTGTGGCATAGTATCAGTCTCTCTGCGCGCATTCTCTCCGCATTTCGGACATTTGCAATTAACAAAACTTTCAACCTTTGCAAGTGGACTTTCTCCGTCTTGACCGGGTTTAAATTCATCAACTTTCGGCAATTTCAAAGGCAATTCATCATAAGGAACAGGTACCATTCCACATTTATCACAATAAATTATCGGAATAGGTTCGCCCCAATATCTCTGGCGGTTAAACGCCCAATCTTTCATTTTATATTGAACGCCCTTTTCGCCTATACCTTTTTCGGCAAGATATTCAATTGCTTTATTAACTGCTTCTTCTTTATCAACAATGCCGTTTAAAAAGCCTGAATTAATATACTCACCACTTTCGGTGTAGGCTTCTTTTGAAACATCTCCGCCTTTTAATACCTCTATAATGTCAATACCAAACTTCTTAGCAAAATCATAATCTCGTTCATCATGAGCCGGAACCGCCATAATTGCACCTGTACCATAGCCCATCATTACATAGTCTGATATGTAAATAGGAATCTCTTTATCATTAATAGGGTTAATTGCAGAAAGCCCTTCAATTCTAACGCCTGTCTTATCTTTAACAAGTTGAGTACGCTCAAATTCTGTTTTCTTTGCACACTCGTTTTTGTAATTGGTAAGTTCGTTATAATTTGTAATTTTATCTTTATATTTTTCAATTATTGGGTGTTCAGGTGCGATTACCATAAATGTTACACCGAATAAAGTATCGGGGCGGGTTGTGTAAATCTTTAATTTTTCATCAACCTGTTTTATTGAAAAATCAACAAATGCTCCGGTTGATTTACCAATCCAATTTTCTTGTTGAAGTTTAATATTCGGCAAATAATCAACATCATTAAGACCTTCAAGAAGTTTATCAGCATAATCGGTGATTCTTAAATACCAAACATCTTTTGATTTCTGAACAATTGTGCTGTGACAAATATCACATTTACCGCCTTGCGAATCCTCATTAGACAAAACAACCTTGCAAGAGGGACAATAGTTTATCAAAGTTTTATCTCTGAAAGCGAGACCTTTTTCAAACATTTTTAAAAAAATCCACTGAGTCCATTTATAATAATTTTCATCAGTAGTATCAATAGTTTTAGACCAGTCGAAAGAAAAACCTACTCTTTTAAGTTGTGAAGTGAATTTCTTAATATTGTCATCAGTAACTTTTCTGGGGTGTATGCCTGTTTTAATAGCATAGTTTTCAGTAGGTAAACCATATGCATCAAAACCGAGTGGAAAAAGCACATTAAACCCCTGAAGTCTGCGTTTTCTGGAAACTACTTCAAGACCGGAATATGCTTTTATATGTCCAACATGCATACCTGCACCTGATGGGTAAGGAAATTCAACCAACGAATAGAATTTAGGTTTTGAATAATCTTCTTC
>CACYEQ010000070.1 GCA_902773485.1 Oscillospiraceae bacterium | reverse complement strand
CTTTTTTTATGATTTTTTGGCAATCAGGTATTGAATGTAATGCAGAGTTTAATGACCAACCTTTTACAGGAAAAGCGTCATTTTTACCTATAAAGTTTTCAAAAGGTATGTTTTTTACATTTTCAAACAATTCCGTAAAATTTTTTGCTTTAAATCTGCCGACTGAAATTAAAACTCTTTCGGCTGTTCTAAGATTTATATTTGCTCTGGCAAGTATATTTTCGTTGCCCGAAAATAAAACTCTGCCGTTTTCTACGGTAACATTTTCCGCTTGAATATTTTTAAGTTCATTGGCTAAAATACTTTCTATACCAAATAAACAAGGTGCAATAAAATTCATTAAATTCTCCCTTTTCTAAAACTAATATATATAATACATTAAAACTTAAATAAAATCAATTGAAATTTAAAAATTTGTGTTGACTATAAAGATTTTTCATAGTAAAATATAAATACAAAATATTTTAGGAGAAATTTTATGAACGAAGAATATACCCCTGATTTAGTTGAACTTATAGATGAAGAGGGAAACACTTATAATTTTGAAGTTATTGACGCCATTGAAGATGAAGGCAATCATTATGTTGCTTTGACTCCTTGCGATAAAGACGGCAATCCTACAGATGATGACGCTTTAATTATTATGAAAGAGGTCTCAGAAGATGACGGCGAAACCTACTTTGAAGAAATTGAAGATGATAACGAGTATGAAACAATTGCCGATGCATTTATAAACCGTCTTGAAGATTTTTTTGAGATTGATGAAGATTAATTAAATATTTTCCTGCCCTGTTCGTGTACATTCAGGTTACTATAACCCTACACTTATATTTAGGGAGTTTTGACTCGGGTGGCGGGACCTGCAGGCCTCCCCGTTTTTACGAAAGTTTCGTATTTGCGGGATGTTGGAAGCGCAAAAACCACTCGGCGGACACCCACCTGTGATATTTTACAGGTTATATCTATATACTTGAATGATTACGACAGGGCGGGTATTTTTTTAAAAAAGTATTAATATATCTTTAATTTAAGTTTTAAATTCTGTTCAAGATTTCTTAATATCTATTTGTTATTATAAACTTGCAAGATAAATATTCCCCCTAAAAATATTTTAAACTTGCACTGTTTCATCGCTGTTTTATGCGGTGAAACTAACAAAATAATTTGATTACTTCTCATATTGTACTTTTTCATATTTCCCCTTTAAAAAAAAGGAAAAACACCCTTGAGGGTGTTTTTCCTTTTTTCTTTGTTAAGTTACTGTACCCAAGAAATATCGTTAAATACTTTCCAACTTCCGTTTTCTTTTACGCAAATCATGCTACCAGAAGCAGCACCTTTTGATGTTGTTGCTTTTGTAGAGGTTTGCGTAGTAATTTTAGTTGTTGTAGTAGTTGTACTCTTTGTTTTACCTGTTGTTTCAGCTTTTTTATTGTCATTTTTAGCAGTGGTAGTAGTAGCCGTTGTTGTAGTCTGCTCAATAGGTTTAATAGAATAGTTCATACTAAAAGTAACTTTTGCGAACATTGTTGCATTTTTTGAATATTCTGCAACTTTATCAGTTTCTGATGATTTGTAATTTTTCATATATTCTTTATACTCATCTGAACCGCTTTTATAATACTTAATATCTGTTGCATCGATATTTAAAATATTGAATTTATAAGAAGCATTACCCTGCAACCAAATCTTTGCAATTTTTTCGAAATTAGAGTCTTTTGTAATATCCAAACTCATATCAACATCTATCGGATAGCCTTGTTCTTTATACTGTTTTAACTGTGAAACAATACTATTTCTGTAATATATTGAACATTCTTTGGTATATTCTTTTGTACTGAAAGTTTCAAAACTTGTTTTAATATAACTGTTTAATACTTCTTTCGGATTACCGTTTACGGTTTTATCAAAAAATGACATAAAAGTTCCGTTTATGCAACTAATTACAATAAGCGAAGCCAACGCACCGGCAACAAAAGAAACTAACGCTACCAACCAAGTGCCAGAATTTTTTTTGCTTTTTTTATTCTTGCTTTCATCAATTTGGTCAAAGTCAATAACCAAATCGTCGTCACTTGCTTTAACCTCATCCTCGTTTTCAATTTCTGAAACATCAGTTTCATCAAAATCAACCGAAATATCCTCTAAAACTTCGGTATTTTGAACATTTTCTTCTTCGTTTTCGAAAACATATCCACATTTTTCGCAAGATTTACTATCTCCCATATCATATCCACACTTAGGACAAATCATAAATATTATCTCCTTACTTTATATTATAGTTATATTTTAACAAAAATCAGCAACTATGTCAATACCTAATCTAATTCTTTAACACCTGTATATAATTCATAGTATCTACCTTTTTGATTTAATAAATCTTCGTGATCTCCACGCTCGATTATTTCGCCGTGTTCAAGAACCATAATGGCATTTGAATTTCTTACAGTTGAAAGTCTGTGAGCAATTACAAATGTAGTTCGGTTTTTCATTAATCTGTCCATACCGTGTTCAATATGGCGTTCTGTACGAGTATCGACCGAACTTGTCGCTTCATCAAGCACCAATATAGGCGCCTCTGAAACTGCTGCGCGGGCAATATTGAGAAGTTGTCGTTGGCCTTGTGATAAATTTGCACCGTCACCTTCCAAATGAGTTTGATATCCTTTTTCTAGACGCATAATAAAACTGTGTGCTGAAGCAAGTTTAGCCGCTTCAATTACTTCTTCATCAGTTGCGTCAAGTCTGCCAAAGCGAATATTTTCCATTACAGTTCCTGTGAACAAATGAGTGTCTTGCAAAACCATAGCAATATTCTTTCTCAAAGTATCTCTTTTATACTGTTTTATATCAATGCCGTCAATTTTAATACTTCCTTGCTCTATATCATAAAAACGGTTAAGCAAGTTTGTTATAGTGGTTTTACCCGCACCTGTTGAACCTACAAAAGCAATTTTTTGACCCGGATGTGCATACAAAGAAATGTTTTTAAGTACAGTTTTATCTTTGTTATAACCAAATGTAACATTTTCAAAAGTAATATCGCCTTTTATAACTTCCGGGTCGATAGCGTTGATTGCATCAGGTGATTCGGGGTCTAAATCAATTATATTAAATACGCGCTCTGCACCTGCAAGTGCTGAAAATACAGTAGACATCTGCTGTGAAATTTCGTTTATCGGACGAGAAAATTGACGAGAATATTGAGCAAACACGGTAAGTCCGCCGGGGGTAAAACCTGTTGCACACATTAATACTCCGCCGATTCCTACTGTTGCCGCATAACTGATTTGGCTGGTATTTCCCATTACAGGTCCGAAAATACCGCCGTAAAACTGCGCTTTAAATTGCTTATCTCTTAAATCATCGTTAAGCATTTCAAATTCTTCTACACAATCTTTTTCGTGGTTAAATACTTTTACCACCTTTTGACCTGTTACTGTTTCTTCAATGTAACCGTTTACTGCGCCCAAAGATGATTGCTGACCTTTATAATATTTACTTGATTTATTAGCTATTACAGCGCCTAATTTGATGAAAATAGGAATAAACACTATTGTAATAAGCGTAAGAATCCAATTTGTTGTAATCATAAACATAAATGTTCCGACAAGTGTAATAAATCCGGATAAAATTGAAACAAGCGATTGGTCAAACATAACGCCTATATTATCAACATCGTTAGTAAAACGACTCATAATTTCACCAGTTGGGTGATTATCGTGAAATCTTACCGATAAAGACTGAACTTTTACAAACAAATCATTTCTTATTCTTTCAATTGCACCTTGTGATACCGAAAGCATTAATCTTGACTGCAAATAAGTTGTAATAACACTTAACAAATTCACAGATATTAGAATAATAATTGCCATAACAATATAGGCCATCGTTTCACCGAATATTTGATTAGAGAATACATTGCTAAACGCATTTGATAATGATGAAATTATACTATCTGAAATTCTCTCAAAAAAACTAAGTTTCATATTATTTTTAAAATTAATTGTTATAGCCAGTTTATTTATAATCGGAGCCAACATAAAAGAACCGATAAGTTGCGAAACTGTACTGAAAAGCATACATACTGCAACAAACAACAATCTGATTTTCTGATTGCTGACATATTTCAAAATGCGTTTTACTGTTGCTTTCGTGTTTTTTGGTTTTCCTGTTGCTCTTGCACCTCTGCCATGTCCACCGGGTCTGCTTGGACCTTTTTTATCATTAGAAGCCACCGAATTATACCTTTTTTGCAACTCTTTCAAATCTCTTGCCATAATTCGTTACGCCTCCTTTTTTCCTATTTGCGAATAATAAATCTCTTGATATTCGGTATTGTTTTTTAAAAGTTCACTATGAGATCCCGTGCCTGTAATTTTTCCCTCGTTCATTACAATAATTGTATCAGCATCCTCAATTGAACTGATTCTTTGCGCAATAATAATTTTAGTTGAATCGGCCAAATCAGTCCTAAATCTTTTTCTGATATTGGCTTCCGTTGCAGTATCAACCGCTGATGTAGAATCATCTAAAATTAAAATCTTCGGCTTTTTAAGCAACGCTCTTGCAATACAAAGTCGCTGTTTTTGACCACCGGAGACATTAGCACCGCCTTGATCAATTGAATACTCATATTTTTGGTCAAAAGAATCAATAAATTTATTTGCCTGCGCGCTTTCTGCTGCATTAATTACTTCTTCGTCTGTGGCATTTTCATCGCCCCAACGCAAATTATCGGCGATTGTGCCTGAAAACAATATATTTTTTTGAAGAACCATACCGACTCCTTCACGCAAGTTATGTAAACTATAATCTTTTACATTAACGCCGTCAACCAAAACTTCGCCTTCATCAACATCGTAAAGTCTTGGTATCATTGAAACCAGCGTGGACTTACCGCAACCTGTTGAACCGATAATTCCGACCGTAGAACCAGGATTAATTTTTAAATTAATATCGTTTAATACTTTTCCTTCGTTATTTTTATAATAGCGGAAAGATACATTTTTGAATTCTATTTCACCGTTTTGAACTGTTTTCTGCTTTTCTTTTGATAATTCATCGTTCAAATCAAGTTTTTCATCTAAAACCTTTGAAATACGGCGAGCACTGGCTAATGCACGAGAAGATGTCATAAGAACAAAAGTTAGCATTACAAGCGACATTAAAATTTGGTTTACATAAGAAATAAATGCAGATAAATCACCTGTTGCCATTGAACCGCCAAGCACTATTTTTGAGCCAAACCATATAACTGCTGCAATGGTAAAATTCATAAATAAAGTCATAACAGGCTGCATAAAAATCATAACTCTGTATGCAGCAATTCCCGATTTTTTTAAATCAGCGTTAGCAGTAGTAAATTTATTTATTTCAAAATCTTCTCTTACAAAACTTTTTACTACTCTTACATTAGTAATACTTTCCTGAACAGTTGAATTAAGATTATCTACCTTTTCCTGCACCCTTGTAAATCTGGGGAAACCGACTTTAATAATACAAATAATAGTAATTATCATAAGCGGAATTGTTACTGCTAAAACAATCGCCAAAGAAGGTTGAAGCCTAATAGCCATAATTAACGCTCCGATAATCATACCGGGTGCTCGCAAGCACATTCTAAGCAACATATTAACAAAATTTTGAATTTGCGTAACATCATTTGTAAGCCTTGTTACAAGCGAGCCTGTTGAAAATTTATCAATGTTTGCAAATGAAAATTGCTGAACTTTTTTATAAACATCAAAACGAATGTCACTGGCAAAGTTTACCGATGCTTTTGCACCAAAATAAGAACCTCCTACGCCACCAGCCATCATGCAAACAGCTGTTAAGACCATAAGTCCTGCATAAATCAAACTCTTTTGAGGTGTCAAAGTTTTATCATTGCCTGCATTTATTATTTCTGCTAAAAACAAAGGCATTAAAACTTCGCCGATTACCTCGATAATCATACAAATAGGACCTAAAATGAAAGACAATTTATATGGTTTTGCGTATTTTAACCATCTTTTCAAATCAATCCCTACCTTTCTCGCTTAAAGACTTATCTATTTTTTCAAGCAAATAAGTAAACTGTTCTATTTCTTCATCATTAAAATTCTCAAAAGTTTTTTTATCAACTCTGTCAAAAACCTCGCTTGATCTTTTTATTATTTCTTCACCTTTATCAGTGAGTTTTAACTCATTAAAGCGATTATCATCTTTTGATGTGTTTCTTGAAATATAGCCGTTCTTTTCGAGTTTTTTTATTGAAACCGCTACCGCCGCAGGACTTATTTCAAATCTTTCAGCAATTTCTTTTTGACATGGTTTTCCCTCATGCTTTGCAATGTACATAAGAATAACATGTTGAGAACGATGAATTCCCATAGTTTTAATTTCTTTTTCTATATACTTTCTTCTTAATCTGTCTGTTTTTACAAACAGATGAACGCATTCGCGCGCTTTTTGTTCGGAAATCATAAAAACACCTCTTTCTAAAAACTTAACTAATTAATAGTTAACACGTTAATTATATCATTTTTTTAATAATTGTCAAGAATTATTTTAATAAAAATAAGAATTAATTCCATATTCTATGAACAATTAACGTTATTATTAAGAATCTATTGCAAAAAAAGAACCCTTAGCAGGGCTCTTTTTTATTTGATATAGTTTTTTACAAAGGCATCTATTTCTACTTCGTTTTTAGTATTTGGAGTACCTATGTTTTCATAAACCGACCATTTTTCAGTATGTGTTGCGGTTTCATTCGGCTTTAAATAATGAACTGTTCCAATGGTTTCCATTTCAAGAATTTGTGAATTAGTATAGGTTTCAAAAGAAACTCCGAAATCGTCATATTCAGCATCGGATTTATGTTCATATTTTTTTACAAAAACAGTGTCTTTATATGCATAAATTGCTGTACCTTTTTGCAAATCAAGACCTAATTTGAAGTTTGTATCAACTGTTTCATCTTGCTGTAATGTAATATATTTTTCACCGAAATACAAACGGCTGTCAGCAAGATTTGTGTAAGGCCAAGCAACAATTCTGCGGTTAGGCAACAAATCGGTATCAAGAGTGTTCTGCGGTATAATCTCCAAACCGCCTTTGTTTAAAACGGTTATTGCCCAAGGAGAAAGCCTTTTTTTACTATCGGAAATATTTTTAACAAAATGAGTTACTGTAATTTCACCCTCATCACTCATTGTAACACTGTAAGAGCAAGCAACACCGTTCATAGGTTGTTCTTGTTGAACAAATAATGCTCCGTTTTCAAGAATTTCAACTTTTACAGGCTGATCATCAGGAAAATAAGTTTCAGGCATTGATTCAGGAGATACCCAAAGTCTGTGACCGCCGTAATTAATCCATTTTGCACCTTTGCCGTAATGCTTTTCCATTAAATCATCTTCGGTAACATTTTCACGATTTATATCGTTAAACATTACATTCTCTTTTCCTACAAGTCCCAATCTGATAATTCTCGGACCGATTTCTTTTGTAATTGCAACATCAACTTTTCCGTTAGAAATTTCAACGCATTTACCAAAATTTTCAAATTCAATTTCTTTTACTACTACTGACATAAAAACACTCCTTTTACTAAAACAATCCTGAAATAACACCGTTTTCATCTACATCTATTTTTTCCGCCGAAGGTACTTTCGGCAAACCGGGCATAGTCATAATATCGCCTGTAAGACAGACTACAAATTTAGCACCGGCAGAAACTTTTACTTTTTTAACTGTAATTCTAAATCCTGTCGGTCTGCCGAGCAACTTTTGATTGTCAGACAATGAATACTGCGTTTTCGCCAAACAAACAGGGTAAGAACCAAAACCCAATTCTTCTAATTTATTAAGTTCTTTTTTTGCCGTCGGGGTAAAGTCAACACCATCTGCACCGTAAATTCTGGTTGCAACTGCGTTGATTTTTTCTTCCAAAGAAAATTCATCATAATATGAGAATGTAAAATCATTATCTTGTTCGCAAAGGTGCAAAACTTCGTTTGCAAGGGCAATTCCTCCCTCACCGCCTTTGCCCCAAACTTCGCAAAGTGAGACATTAACGCCGTATTCCTTACATTTATTCTCAACTAATTTAAGTTCGGCTTCGGTATCGGTAGGAAATCTGTTGATTGCAACTACACAAGGCAGTTTATACACATTTGAAATATTTTCAATGTGTTTATAAAGATTAGGCAAACCATTTTTCAGTGCTTCTAAGTTTTCTTCGCCTAAATCCTCCTTTGCAACACCGCCGTGTGATTTTAAAGCACGAACAGTTGCAACAATAACCACTGCGGACGGTTTAAGCCCTGCCGCACGACATTTAATATCAAGGAATTTTTCTGCGCCTAGATCTGCTCCGAATCCTGCTTCTGTTACAACATAATCACCGAATTTCAGCGCCATTTTTGTAGCCATAACTGAGTTGCATCCATGTGCAATATTAGCAAAAGGACCACCGTGGACAAATGCAGGCGTATGTTCAAGAGTTTGAACAAGATTGGGTTTTAAAGCGTCTTTCAACAATGCGGTCATAGCACCTTGTGCATTCAAATCGCCCGCTGTTACAGGATCGCCATTGCGATTGTAACCTACAATAATTGATTTAATTCTATCTTTTAAATCGGTAATATCAGTTGCAAGGCAAAGAATAGCCATAATTTCAGACGCAACAGTGATGTCAAATCCGTCTTCACGAGGAACGCCCTGCATTTTACCGCCTAATCCGTCAATAACATTTCTAAGTTGACGGTCATTCATATCAACACAACGCTTCCAAGTAATATTTTTAACATCAATATCAAGAGCGTTACCTTGTTGAATATGATTGTCAAGCATAGCAGCAAGAAGATTGTTTGCAGCACCGATTGCGTGCATATCTCCCGTGAAATGAAGATTAATATCTTCCATAGGTACAACCTGAGCGTATCCTCCGCCTGCTGCACCGCCTTTAATGCCGAAAACAGGTCCAAGTGAAGGCTCTCTTAAAGCGATTAAAACATTTTTATTTAACTTACTTAATGCGTCGCCGAGTCCTACCGTAACGGTAGTTTTCCCCTCGCCTGCCGGTGTTGGATTTATTGCAGTAACTAAAATCAACTTACCGTTTGTCTCGTCTTTCTTTTGCTTTAAAATATTATAATCAACTTTCGCTTTGTATTTGCCGTAATACTCTATATTATCTTCTTGTAAACCAACTTTTATAGCAATATCTTTGATCGGCAACATTTTATTTTCCTGTGCAATTTCAATATCTGATTTATACCCCATAATTTACTCCTTATCTTGCTTTTGAATCAATTTCTACTTTTGCGTTGTTAATAAATTCTTCAACGCTTACTGCCCCGATGTCGCCGTTTTTCCTAGAACGAACAGATACAGTATTACTTTCAACCTCTTTTTCACCTACTATGAGCATATAAGGAATTTTTTGCATTTGAGCCTCTCTGATTTTGTAGCCAATCTTTTCTGCTCTGTCATCAAGTTCTACTCTTATACCCTCATTAAACAATTTATTTTTTACTTCATAAGCCTTATCAAGATATTTGTCCGAAATAGGTAAAATTCGTACTTGTTCGGGCGCTAGCCAAAGCGGAAATGCCCCTGCATATTTTTCAATAAGTAAAGCAAGAGTTCTTTCGTAACAGCCGATTGAAGTTCTGTGAATAATATACGGATTTTTTGTTTTTCCGTCATTATCAACATATTCCATACCGAATTTTTCAGCAAGCATTTGGTCAATTTGAATTGTAATAAGAGTATCCTCTTTTCCAAATACATTTTTAATTTGAATGTCAAGTTTAGGGCCATAGAAAGCGGCTTCATCAATGCCGATTGCATAAGGAATTTCAAGGTTGTCGAGTATTCTTTTCATCATACCCTGTGCTTCTTCCCACTGTTCATCAGTACCGATATATTTTTCTTTATTATTAGGATCCCATTGTGAAAATCTGTAAGAAACATCTTCATAAAGACCCAAAGTTTTAAGCATATAAATTGCAAGTTCAAGGCAAGATTTAAACTCACCTTCAAGTTGCTCGGGAGTGCACATTAAATGACCCTCAGAAATGGTAAACTGACGAACACGGATTAGTCCGTGCATTTCGCCCGAAGCCTCATTTCTGAAAAGAGTTGAAGTTTCATTTAAACGCATAGGCAAGTCTCTGTAAGAGCGTTTTCGATTTAAATATGCCTGATATTGGAATGGGCAAGTCATTGGGCGAAGTGCAAAAACTTCATCATCACTTTCAGGGTCGCCAAGCACAAACATACCGTCACGATAATGGTCCCAATGTCCCGAAAGTTTATATAAATCAGATTTTGCCATATAAGGAGTTTTTGTCAACTGCCAGCCTCTTTTTGATTCTTCATCTTCAACAAATCTTTGTAAAGTTTGTAAAATTTTTGCACCTTTCGGAAGTAAAATAGGCAACCCTTGACCTATTAGATCAGAAGTTGTGAAGATTTCAAGCTCTCTGCCGAGTTTGTTGTGGTCACGCTTTTTAGCCTCTTCAAGACGGGTTAAAAACTCTTCAAGCATTGAGGACTTCGGAAAAGAAATACCGTAAATTCTGCAAAGCATTTTGTTTTTCTCGTTACCACGCCAATATGCGCCTGTGACAGATAAAAGTTTAATTGCTTTAATATTCGCAACGCTCATAAGGTGCGGACCTGCACAAAGATCGTAAAATTCGCCTTGTTCATAAAAACTTAAATCTTCACCTTTGTCTGCGTGTTCACGAATTAATTCTTCTTTATATATTTCACCGTCGGCGGTTACTTTTGCAATTGCCTCATCGGCAGACAAATAATATCTCTTAATTTCAGGATTTTCTTTTACAATTTTTTTCATTTCAGTTTGAATTTTTTCAAGGTCTTCATCTGTAAACGGAGTTTCAACATCCATATCATAATAAAAACCGTTGTCAATTGCCGGACCGATAGCAAGTTTAGTATTAGGGTATAATCTTAAAATTGCCTGTGCCATTAAATGAGATGTTGTGTGCCAAAACGCTTTTTTGCCCATTTCATCATCAAAGGTTAGAATATTAACCTCACAATTTTTTTCCAAAGCAGTTCGCAAATCTTTTACTTCACCGTCAACTGTGCAAGCGCAAGCTGCCTTGTAAAGTCCCATGCTGATAGATTTTGCGATTTCGGCAACCGTTATACCGTTTTCATATTCGTTTATAACGCCGCCTTTTAAAGTTACTTTAATCATTTTTTTAGTTCCTTTCATAAATAATAAAAG
>CACYEQ010000069.1 GCA_902773485.1 Oscillospiraceae bacterium | reverse complement strand
TTCAAAAAGGTGGTAATTATTATGCAATACTCAGGAGATTTTCAAAAAATGATAAATAAATACAACGAAGAACTTAAAAAACTAAGCCGAAAATCGAAACCTCAACCCTCCAAGCCGACAAATGCAAAGGCGGAAACCATTAAAACCCAAGCCCAGCCGCAAGATGAACAACAACCTGTTGAAACTACCACAAGAAGCACGTTTTTAAAAGACTATTTACTTCCGAACATTCAAGAAAGCCAAATGATAGAAGGTCAAACAGAAAATCTTACAGGCAGCGGTAAACTTTTAGTAAGAGTTTTCAGTGCAAAACAAGCGGCACCTATTATCGATGCATTGGTTTCTGTTTCATTCAGAAATTCGGGCGGTGAAGAGCTTTTAAAAAGTGCATTTACCAATCAAGACGGCGAGGTTCCTACCTACACCCTGCCAACTGTAAACAAACAAGAATCATTAGAGCCGGGCGTAAAAAACCCTTATGCATCTTACAGAGTTGTTGTTTCCTCAGAAGGATTTTTCACAATGGATTCTGTTAATGTTCCTATTTTTGACGGCGAAACCGCCGTTTTGCCTGTTGAAATGTTGCCAATTCCTGATTTTTACAACGGAAATACAATTTTAAGAGCATTTGATACAGGCGCAATAGACCTTAATTAGGAGGAAATTATGCCAGAAACAATTGTAACCGTTCCCGAGTTTATTACTGTGCATTTAGGTGCGCCTTCATCTGATGCACAAAACGTCACAATAAGTTTTGCAGACTACATAAAAAATGTAGCCTCTTCCGAAATATACCCAACATGGCCAGAAAATGCGATAAGAGCAAATATTTATGCACAAATCACCTTCGCCTTAAACCGAGTTTTTACAGAATTTTACCGAAGTAAAGGTTATGATTTTGATATTACAAATTCAACCTCATTTGACCAGTTTTTTGTGCCTAACCGCAATATTTTCGACAGTGTTTCCGAAATTGTTAATGAAATTTTTAATACTTTTATTCAACGGCAAGGTACAATAGGTCCTATTTTTGCCGCCTACTGCAACGGAACGACTGTAACTTGCAAAGGGCTTTCTCAATGGGGGAGCGTAACTCTTGCAAATCAGGGTTACTATCCTTATAGAATTCTTACAACATATTACGGAAACGATATTGATTTAGTACGCAATGTCAGAGTTCGCCCGAATGTTCCCTCTTATGACGGAACTGCTTCAAGACTCGGCGACAACTCGCCGGAGGTAAGAGCGATTCAGTCAAGACTTAATACCGTTGCCAACAACTACCCCTCTATTCCTCGTCTTGTACCTGACGGAATTTTCGGCGAACGTACCGAAAGGTCAGTAAAAGAATTTCAACGGGTTTTCGGTCTCCAAGTTGACGGAATTGTAGGCAAAGAAACTTGGTATAAACTAATAAATATTACAAATGCAGTAAAGCGTCTTAACGAACTCGACAGCGAAGGGCTTACCATTGAAGAGTATTCGCAACAGTTTTTCTTTTCATTAGTACTCGGCGATACGGGTGAATCTGTCGAGGTTTTACAGTATTATCTTTCAATAATCGGCTCTTATTACGATGAAATTCCGCAAACGCAGATTACAGGGATTTATGATGAACAAACTGCAAATGCGGTTTACGCATTTCAACTCGCTTTTTCGCTCGACCCCGACCGAATTGTGAACGAGCGGGATTGGAACGAAATTCAGAATGTATATCTCGGAATTTTACCTTATTTTAAAGATGCAACCGACCAATTTAAAGTTTATGATGGAAGATTTCCCGGATTTACTTTAAAAATGAACAGTGAGGGATAAATATGAACGAAACATTTACCAAAAGAAAAATAGAACAACTGCAAACCTACCTGCGTTTTATTGCAAATGAGGACGACAGAATACCAAAAGTTGCACCTGACGGGATTTTTGGTCAGCGTACTCACGACGCAGTTAAAGCGTTTCAGGAAATTAACGGACTACCAGAAACTGGCGAAGTGGACGAAAAAACCTGGGACGAAATTTACAAGCAATATCAAGAAATTTATAATAAAAGCCGTCCTGTAAACAAGGTAGATTTATTCACATATTCTGAACCGAAACTCAAATCAGGAGAAGAAAATACCGCAATCTACTTCATACAAACAATGATAAAATATTTATCGAATATTTTTTCAAATATTGATGAGCCCGAAATAAACGGTAAAATGGACGAAAAAACCGAACACGAAATTGAAAAACTAAAAGAAATTTGCGATTGTAACGGAAACGATGACGATAAATCATTTTTGGAATTGCTTTCAAAAATATTTGAAACCGCTGTATATTTTGCTCATGAGAATAAATGAAAAAGAAAAAAACTTTTTTAATTAACACGGTAATTTTAACCGTTACCGCACTTATTTTGCGTGCAATCGGTCTGTTTTTTAGAGTTTATCTTTCAAATGTAATCGGCGCCGAGGGTATGGGACTTTATCAACTTATTTTCTCTGTTTATATGCTTGCATCTACTTTCGCAACAAACGGAATTTCAACCGCAGTTACCCGACTTTGCACCGATGAAATGGTAATGGGAAGCAAAAAAAGCGTTTTTGCTGTAATGAAAAAATCGGTTAAACTTTCCGCCGCATTAGGCGCCGCCATAAACATTTTGGTTTTCGCGTTTTCATCGCCTATTGCAACTGTTTTTATCGGCGATGCAAGAGCGATATCTGCTTTAAAAATACTCTCTTTTTCACTTGTGCCAATGGGCATTTCTGCCTGTTTTAAAGGTTATTTTATGGCGAGGAGAAAAACTTTACAACCCTCGCTTTCATCAATATTAGAGCAAATAATCAGAATGGCGGCAGTGTTTTTTCTGCTCGCTCACTTTGCCGATAAAGGTCTTGAAACCGCTTGCTTTGCAGTGCTCGCCGCCGATACAATTGCGGAAACTTCAAGTTGTGTTTTTATGGCACTTTGCTTAAAGGCTGACAAAAAAAGAATTAAAACTTCCGAAAAAGC
>CACYEQ010000068.1 GCA_902773485.1 Oscillospiraceae bacterium | reverse complement strand
TGATGTTCATGCTCGTGGTGGTGATGATGCTCATGATGATGGTGATGGTGTTCTTCTTCACTTTTAAGAAGGTCTGCCAAACTCTCGGTCAAAGTATCTTTTTGCTCCATAGCATTTAAAATATCTTTACCACTGAGTTCTTCCCAATCGGTAGTAATTAACGTTGCTTTTTCATTTTTGCTTCTTATTAATTCTACCGCTTCTTCCAATTTTTCAGCGGATAAGCCTTTTGTATGCGAAAGCACTACCGATTTTGCAAATTCAACTTGGTTGTTAAAAAATTCGCCGAAGTTTTTCATATACATTTTGCATTTCTTTGCATCGGCAACAGTAGTAAAACTGTTAAGTTTTATATCTTCACTATTAATATCAATAACCGCTTTTATAACATCGGAAAGTTTGCCTACGCCCGAAGGCTCAATAATAATTCTGTCGGGCGAAAATTCTGCTAAAACTTTTTTAAGCGCTTCGCCGAAATCACCTACCAGCGAACAGCAAATGCAACCCGAATTCATTTCGGTTATTTCAATGCCTGCGTCTTTTAAAAATCCGCCGTCAATGCCGATTTCACCGAATTCGTTTTCAATAAGAACGATTTTTTCGCCCTTAAATGCCTCGGAAATAAGTTTTTTAATAAGCGTTGTTTTGCCTGCACCTAAAAATCCTGAAATAATATCAATTTTTGTCATTATTAATTACTTCCTTATAAAAATGTTGTTTACATAAAATGTTGAAAACTATGTGGAAATGTTGAAAATTTTGCTCTTAAACACCTTGTTTTTCGCTAAAAAGATGTTGACATAATTAAATTTTGTTGATGTTTTTATGTCAACTGCTTGTTTTACTTGTCGAAACCGATGAAGAATTTACACTGATTTCAGTATTTGATTTTTTCTTTTTGGTTTCGGTTGTGGTTTCTGTTTCATCTGTACCTGTAAAAGGATTTGTCATATTTTTTGCGTCATACCAAGCCTGAGGCATTTTCGGTTGAGGATTGGTTACTGCTTCAGATTTATCAACCGTAGTTTTTTCTCCTTGCCTTACTCTTCTCGCCATAATTATAAGTCTTGCTTTATCCTCGTCTTCCGTAGTGCCGAAAGAGTCGTTGCAAGTCTGCAATGTCAAAATTTCATCGGAATATTTAATATCAATATCCGTTTCATATAATGAACGTACTCTTGCCTCTTTTATCCATTCTGCAAATTCCTCTTTTGAAGAGAATGAGGTTTTCCGGTAGTTGTAAATATTACCGTTATCCTGTTCTCGCAGGGCGTTTGTTATCATAACGGCAAAAATTTTATACTCGCTGTCACGGTAAAGCGAATCAAAAACAATTGTCGGATTTTTCTTGTAAAAAGAAATGTTTAAATATCGGTCGAGTTGTTTAAACATTGTTCCCGTTGATTTCATGTGATGACCGTAAAGCATAATGTTTTTTGATTCTTTTTTAAATTTTATTGAAGATTTTTTTGAAGCAAAAATCATCCCCTCACGGGAATAAGATTTATCAAATCCTTTTCTTAAATAAAACTGTTCCTTTTTGCTCTGCATAACAGGGTAGTCTATATTTGTTCCGTCAATAGTTATCCAACCGATAACATCTTTATTCTTATTATATAAGGTTTTAAATTTAGGATTTATTTCGGAACTGTAATAGTCGGTACTTGATTTTTTGCGGTAATCTTTTGCTACCTGTTCAATCTTTGATTGTTCAATAAGAGGATTTATATAGTAGTAACCAATTGTGTAACCTGCGTAAATGAATGCTGCAAATGCAATCCAAAAAATAATTTTTCTGAAAACATCTTTTGCTTTATCTCCCTTATGAATAAAAAGATTATATAAAAACGAATGTTTTTTTGCTGATTTCTTTTGCTTTTGTTCGTAATTAAAAAGTTCTTCGTCAAGTTTTTGAAACATAAGTTCTTCATCTTTCGAAAACTCGCCTTGTTTTATTTCAATTTTGGAGTCACATGTATTTTCACTGTTTTGAGTGTTTTCGTTTTTTTCTGCAAGGTCTCCGAATTCTATTTTTTCTGAAACAATATTTTCATCTTCATCGTTAGGTTGTAAATCGGTTACATCTTTTTCCGAAAATGTCGGCAAAACGCCCGACATTTTTAAAGTTTTAGAAACAGAGGAGTTGTTTTCGTTTTTGCTTTGTTCTATTTCGCTTA
>CACYEQ010000067.1 GCA_902773485.1 Oscillospiraceae bacterium | reverse complement strand
TATGTTGCAAGAGGACGGTAGATTTAAAATGAACCCGCCTATAAGAAGCGAGGAGGACAGACTCGCATTAATTGAGGGACTGAAAGACGGTACAATTGATATGATTGCAACCGACCACGCACCTCACAGTAAAGAAGAAAAAACAAAAGGTCTTGAAAAATCTGCAATGGGTGTTGTAGCGCTGGAATGTGCATTTCCTCTCTTGTACACCTATTTAGTAGAAAAAAATATAATTTCATTAGAAAAACTTATTGAACTTATGCATATTAATCCTAAAAAAAGGTTTAATATTCCGGGTGGATTAAATATTGGTGAAAACGCAGATTTATGTATATATGATTTAAACACACAAGCAGTCGTTGACCCTGATAAGTTTTTATCAAAAGGAAAAAGCACTCCGTTTGAGGGTTACAAAATAAATGCAAAATGTAAAATGACTATATGTAAAGGAGCAATAAAATGGAAAGAGAATTCGACAGAAAAATAATTCTTGAAAACGGTGAAGAATACTACGGATATGGATTTGGTGAAAACACCCAAAGAGTGTGTGAAATAGTATTTAACACATCAATGGTAGGATATCAGGAAATTGTTTCCGACCCGTCATATACCTACCAAATGGTTGTAATGACCTATCCGCTTATAGGAAACTACGGTGTTGCCGATGATGATTTTGAAACAAAAATTCCCACAATCGGCGGACTTATTGTAAGAGAATATAACGATAATCCCTCAAACTTCCGATACACAAAAACTCTTTCGGAAATTTTGGAAGAAAATCATATACCGGGCATTTACGGTGTCGATACAAGAAAAATAACAAGAAGTATCAGAGATTTGGGCAGTCGCCGAGTACTTATCACAGGTGTTGACACGACTTTGGAACAGGGATTGGAAATAATCAAAAACACGCCCGTTCCCCACGATGCCGTTGAAAAAGTAAGTTGCAAAAAAAGATGGTATTCAAGAACATCTAATCACAAATTCAATGTTGTTGCAATTGACTGCGGTATAAAACTTAACATTATTCGTTCACTTAACGCTCACAGTTGCAATGTGACGGTTGTTCCTTTCAATACAAGTGCAGAAGAAATTCTCGCAATGAATCCCGACGGTATTTTCATATCAAACGGCCCGGGCGACCCTGAAGATGTTACAACTGTAATTAATCTTGTTAAGAAATTAATCGGCAAAAAGCCGATTTTCGGAATTTGCCTCGGTCATCAGATGATTTCGCTCGCCTACGGAGCAAAAACATATAAGTTAAAATTCGGTCACAGAGGCGGAAATCATCCTGTTAAAAATCTTGAAACAAACAAAATTGAAATCACAAGTCAAAATCACAGTTATGCGGTAGATTTTGACAGTCTTGAAAACACAAAACTTACTGCAACGCACATTAATATTCTTGATAATACTGTAGAAGGCGTTGAATGTAAAGAAGATAAAGTTTTCTCGGTACAGTATCACCCGGAAAGTGCACCCGGTCCGCAAGACAGTATTTATTTATTTGAAAAGTTTATTAAAATTATGGAGGAGGACAGAGAAAATGCCTAAAAGAAGTGATATTAAAAAAGTTCTTGTAATAGGTTCAGGTCCTATTGTAATCGGACAAGCGGCTGAATTCGACTATGCAGGCACACAGGCATGTTTAGCACTTCGTGAAGAAGGCTACGAGGTAATTCTGTGCAACTCCAACCCAGCTACTATTATGACCGATACCACTATTGCTGATAAAGTATACATGGAACCACTTACACTTGAATATGTTGCAAAAATTATTAGATATGAGCGTCCTGACGCATTAATTCCCGGAATTGGCGGACAAACAGGTCTTAACATCGCAATGCAACTTGAAAAAAAAGGTGTTTTGAAAGAATGTCAGGTTGAACTGCTTGGAACTTCTTCTGAAAGTATTGAGAGAGCGGAAGACAGAGAACTTTTTAAAGAACTTTGCGAAGAAATCGGCGAACCTGTTTTGCCGTCTATTATTGCTAATTCTATGGAAGCGGCTATTAATGCTGCCGAAGAAATCGGCTACCCTGTTGTACTTCGCCCTGCTTTCACATTAGGCGGTACAGGCGGTGGCTTTGCCGACAACGAAACCGAGTTAAGAGAAATTGCGAAAAACGCTTTAAAACTCTCCCCGGTTCATCAGGTACTTGTTGAAAAAAGTATTAAAGGTTATAAAGAAATTGAATATGAAGTAATTCGAGATAAAAATGATACTGCAATTACTGTTTGTAATATGGAAAATATTGACCCTGTCGGTATTCACACAGGTGACTCAATTGTTGTTGCTCCAAGCCAAACACTTACAAACAAAGAATATCACTTGCTTCGTGACAGCGCACTAAAAACAATTCGTGCGTTAAAAATCGAGGGTGGATGTAATGTTCAGTTTGCATTAGATCCCGAATCTTTTAACTACTATTTAATTGAAGTAAATCCGCGAGTTTCCCGTTCTTCTGCGTTGGCATCGAAAGCGAGCGGTTTCCCTATTGCAAGGGTTTCTGCAAAAATCGCTGTCGGTTTGACATTAGATGAGATTCAGATTGCTAACACCCCTGCCTCTTTTGAGCCTACTCTCGACTATGTTGTAACAAAAATGCCGAGATTTCCTTTTGATAAATTCGCAACTGCTTCTAACAAACTTTCAACTCAAATGAAAGCAACCGGCGAAGTTATGAGCATAGGAAGAACGATTGAAGAAAGTCTTTTAAAAGCCATTCGTTCACTTGAAATTGATGTAAACTACAACCATATTTTCTTGAAAAAATTCGATAAATTCACAAGAGAAGAATTGGTTGAGTACATTAAAACAGGTACAGATGACCGAATTTACGCTATTGCCGAACTTATGTGGCACGGCGAAGATTTAGGTGTTATTTGGAACGCAACTAAAATTGATATGTTGTTCCTTGACAAAATCAAAAACATTGTTGATTTTGAAAAAGAGTTAATCGAGAATAAATTAAGCATAAAAACTCTTAAAGAAGCAAAAAAGATGGGTTTTTCCGATACATTTATCGCAAAACTATGGGAAACAACCGAAATTGATATATATAATCTTCGCAAAAAAGAGAAAATTCTACCTGTTTATAAGATGATAGATACTTGCGCCAGTGAATTTGAAAGTTATATTCCTTATTTCTATTCAACTTATGAAGATGAAAACGAATCGGTTGTATCTGACAAAAAGAAAATAATAGTTTTAGGGTCGGGTCCGATTCGTATTGGCCAGGGCGTTGAGTTCGACTATTCAACAGTTCACGCAATTAAAACTATTAAAAATTCAGGTTATGAAGCAATTATAATAAACAATAACCCCGAAACAGTATCAACCGATTATACCTGTTCTGACAAACTCTATTTTGAGCCGCTGACTCCCGAAGATGTTATGAATATTATCGACCTTGAAAAACCATACGGAGTTATAACAACACTCGGCGGTCAAACTGCTATTAACTTGGCTCAACCTTTGGCAGACAGAGGCGTAAATATTATCGGCACAGATTGTGCTGCAATCGACAGAGCCGAAAACAGAGACGCATTTGAAAAACTGCTTGTTGACCTAAAAATTCCACAGCCGACAGGTAAGGCGGTTACAAATATTGAAGAAGGTATATCTGTTGCAAAAGAAATCGGCTACCCTGTATTAGTTCGCCCCTCGTTTGTGTTAGGCGGAAGAGCAATGCAGATTGTGGCTGATGAAACAGGACTTCGCCATTACTTAAAAACTGCTGTTGAAATTGATGAAGACAAACCTGTTTTAGTTGATAAATACATTCAGGGTAAAGAGGTTGAAATCGACGCAATATGTGACGGCAAGGATGTTTTTGTACCCGGAATTATGGAATTGGTTGAGCGAACAGGTATTCACAGCGGTGACTCAATTAGCGTTTACCCTGTATTTAGTATTTCCGACAAAGTTAAAGGAACAATTTTGAAATACGCCAAAAAGTTAGGTCTCGGAATCGGAATTGTTGGGCTTTACAATATA
>CACYEQ010000066.1 GCA_902773485.1 Oscillospiraceae bacterium | reverse complement strand
AGGTGTAGGTGCATTTGCGGCAATCGTTTATTTAAAACTAAAAATGCGTGGCAACAACGAAGTAATAGTAAAAACTTCTGCCGAAACGGTAGATTTATCTACAAAACAAATTATTAAAAAATTCTTATTATATTGCATACCTATATTGATTGTCGCAGTTTCGGCGAATATTTACGAACTTGTTGACAATATTCTTGTAATATTCACATTATCAAATCTTCACGGGTTCGGCGGAAAAACCGCAACAGATATTGCTTCGATAATTTCAACTTACGGGCCTAAAATCGCAATGATTATTACCGCTCTCGCTATGGGGCTTACAAGCTCAATAGTTCCTGAAATGTCGGCACTTGCGGTAAAAAAAGATTATTTAAACGCAAACCGTAAACTTTGCTCGGCACTTAATATTATTTTTGCTATCGCTTTGCCGATTATGACAGGCATTGTTATTCTTTCAATTCCTGTTTATGGTTTGTTTTACGGCAAAGACATCGGCGGTTACGGAAATTTTATTTTAAAAATTATTGTGCCTGTTAATGTAATTTCCTGTATAAAAATTACGCTTTGTATGGCAATGCAGGGACTTAAAAAAACAAAAACCGTATGTATTGCAACAATTTCAGGAATACTTGCAAACTTAATACTTGATATACCGTTTATGCTTTTCTTATATTATATAGGATTGCAAGAATACTGCTATATTGGCGCAATGATTGCAACAGCAGTAGGCCAGTCAACCTGCATTTTCATTATTCTTCGCAATTTGAAAAAAACGCTTGGTTTTAATTACAAAAGTGTTTTAAAACCGTTTATTAAAACTTTTTATCCTACATTAATAATGGGCGTTGCAGTTTATTTGTTAAACTTCTTCTTCCCTGTTTCTCCATTCAGAAGTCTTTCTCAAATAATTCACCTTTGCAGTTATGCAGCAATAGGCGGAATTATCTACTTTGTTACTATTTATTTCAATGGAGCATTAGCAGATGTTTTCGGGCAAAACGCTATTGATAAAATACTTAGAAAACTAAAAATTAAAAAGGCAAAATAAACAAAATTCTCTCTTGATTTTTTTCAAGAGAGAATTTTTAATAACACTTATATATTTTTACTTCTTTATCTCAATTCTGGTCATGACGAGTTTATCATCAGCCACAACTTTAAATTTATGCTTACCGCTCGGCAATTTTACAGGCTGTTTGAAACTAACCTCTTTGCCGTTTGTTCCGCTTAAACTCATTCCGTCAATCTCTCCGTCATCGAGCATTACATTGCAATAGAACTGTGCCAATTCGTCAGCTTCAACTTTTGCATTGTAAATAAATACATAATTGCCCTCTTCGGCAATATCAATATCATATTCCTTATTGTTTACAACATTTTCAAAAAGATGACGAACGCTCATATTACTGTCATCTGTTGAAGCATAAACAGGTTTTTTACAGCCGCCAAGAACATATTCTTCAAATGTCGGTGATTTTATTATGTAATCGAGCAAATCCATACAGCAATACTGTAAATTGGCAAGCGTTATATGACCTTCTTGAAGACCCTCTTCAATATTATCGGGCTGGGCTTCAACCGCTTTGCATACCATATATATATCATTTCTCGCTCTTACCATCTGCTTTGTATTTGAGCGGAATGCTTGGCCGTTTTTACAGTTCATTTTTGCCCACCAGTCGGTCATAACTATACCTTTAAAATTCCATTCATCACGAAGAATTATGGTATCAAGGTCATAGTTTCCTGCACACCAGTAGCCGTTAAGCGAGTTATAACCTGTCATAAGCGATGTTGCACCGCCCTCTTTTACTGCAATTTCAAAACCTTTTAAATAAATCTCACGCAAAGCACGAGCGGATACAACGCTATCTGCATCGTAACGGGCTGTTTCCTGATTGTTACATGCAAAATGCTTTATTGTTGCGGTTGTGCCTGTTGTAGCAAGACCTCTGCAAACTGCCGCAGCCATTTTACCTGTGAGTAAAGGGTCTTCCGAAAAATATTCAAAATTTCTGCCGTTAAGCGGGTTTCGGTGTATATTCATACCCGGCCCTAAAAGTGCATCGACCTTATTTGCACGAAGTTCAAGACCGAAATATTTATGCATTTTCTCTACCATATCGTCATTAAATGAACAAGCGAGCAATGTTCCTATCGGAATTGCGGTCGCTTTTGCACCTGAGTCGAGGCGAACGCCCGAAGGACCGTCGGTAGCACACGCAACAGGAATACCAAATTCAAGCAGACTATCGCTGACTCCGCCGAAAGCCGCACCTGTTCCTGCGGTAACTTTATGCGAGTTCATTCCCTCGCCTTTTACAATATCACGCATATCTTTAATTGACAGTTGAGCAACAAAATCCCTCATAGTGCATTTTCCATCGGCGACATCAACCAATTTATAGCCTTTATCACCTGTATAAGGAATATCTGCTTTTCTGCGTTCAACTGCTCTTTTTTCAACATCAATTTCAGCGGTAGGTGTATTTTCATAAGAAACGGTGAATTTATCGCCGTCGAAGAGCGGTTTTATTCTATCAAAAGCCTTTTGCGGAGCGACAGCCTCATTAAGTTGTTTTAAAACAACGGTTTCTCCTACAAAATATTTATTAGCAAATTTAATATTTCTAACACTGTTGCCTACAAATATATTATATTCGCCCGATTCCAAAACAAGGCAGTTTTTGTTGTCGGTTACACCTGAATCATCAAAACTTGCCATTAATTCTATCGGCATTTTAAGGGTAATTTTTTCTTCTTCGCCCGCTGAAAGTTCTTTTGTTTTAACGTATGCACCGAGCTCTAACTTCGGTTTACCCAACTTACCCTGCGGTGCAGAATAATAAAGTTGAACAACCTCTTTGCCCTGTGTTTCGCCGATGTTTTTAACGCTTACCTCTACATTATAAACATCGTTCTCTACAAACGCTTTATTAATCTCTATTTCAAAATCGGTATAGCCCAAACCGAATCCGAAAGGATACATAACTCTTTCAGGACAAAAAGTTTCAAAGTATCTATAACCCACATAAATATCTTCTTTATAGAAATTTTCTTTTTTGTCACCGAAATTAGCGGTTGAGGGGTAATCTTCAATATTATAAGCGATAGTATCTGAAAGTTTTCCGCTTGGATAAGAATCACCCAAAACAAGGTCGGCAACTGCGTTTCCGCCTTCCATTCCGCCGTGCCATACATAAAGAACGCTGTCAACACCGTATTCATCAACAAATTTCATATCAATAATGTTGCCTACATTTAAAACAACGCAAACTTTTTCAAAAGCGACGGTAATACTTTTAAGCACTTCTCTTTCCTCTTTGTTTAAAAGGTAAGAGCCTTGCGTTACAGAGTTGTCTCTGTCCTCGCCTGCGGTTCTTCCTATAACAAACAATGCAACATCGCTTTGCTCCGCATATTTTTTAGCACTTTCAAGAGAAATCGGCATTTCTTTTTGACACCAGGGCTCCCTAGCCCAACCCTTGCCTTTATCAAACGGGTTATCTTTAAGCCATTCGGTATATTCATTATATAATTCATTGTTAATTTCAATTCTATTTGATTTTTTAAGAGCGTCAATAATATTTGTTGTATATAAAACATTAACAAGACCGCCCGAACCTGTGCCGGATTTATTATAATCGAACTGAGTTCTTCCGAAAACACTAACCTTAGAGCCTGCTTTTAACGGCAGAATATTTTTATCATTTTTCAGCAAAACTGTGCCTTCTGCGGCGGCTTTTCTGCAAAACCCCGGAAATTCTTTTATAGGTGCTACTTCAAGGTTAAATAATTTGTAACCGAGAACCTCTTTATTAGTGTCAATTTTCATTAAAATACACCTCGCAAAACATGAATTTTTTAACAACATAATTATATAAAAATATATTTATAATGTCAATAAATAATTTAAAATAATTTTTATTTTTTTAATGTAACAAAAAGGAACACTCAAATAATGAGTGTTCCTTTTTAAATGCAAATAAATTTTATGAAAACAGTCCGGTAGATAAATATCTGTCGCCTGTATCAGGAAGCAAAACAACAATGTTTTTGTCTTTATTCTCTTCCCTTTTTGCAATCTCTTTTGCGGCAAAAGCGGCTGCACCCGATGAAATACCTACCAAAACGCCCTCTTGCCTTGCAATATCTCTTGCAGCAGAGAATGCGTCTTCATTTGAAACAGTTATAATTTCATCATAAATTTTTGTGTTAAGTACATCTGCAACAAATCCGGGACCGATACCTTGAATTTTATGAGGACCTGCTTTACCCTCAGATAATACAGGAGAATCTTTCGGCTCAACCGCAATAACTTTAATATCGGGATTTTTCGATTTCAAAAATTCTCCTACACCTGTAACTGTTCCGCCTGTACCTACGCCTGCAACAAAAATATCAACTTTTCCGTCAGTATCTTCCCAAATTTCAGGGCCTGTTGCCGTTCTGTGAGCAGTAGGATTTGCAGGATTTACAAACTGACCCGGTATAAATGAATTTTCAATTTCATTATGTAATTCTTCGGCTTTTGCAATTGCACCTTTCATACCTTTTGCGCCTTCGGTTAAGACTATTTCAGCGCCGTATGCTTTCATAAGATTTCTGCGCTCAACCGACATAGTTTCAGGCATCGTTATAATAATTTTATAACCTCTTGCGGCTGCAATTGCCGAAAGACCGATACCTGTATTACCCGAAGTCGGCTCAATGATTGTAGCACCTTTTTTTAACTCGCCGTTTTCTTCGGCTTCATCAAGAATTTGCTTTGCAATTCTGTCTTTAACGCTTCCTGCTGGGTTAAAATATTCAAGTTTTGCATAAATGTTTGCACCCGTATCGCCTTTTAATGCTAAAAGCGGAGTATTGCCTATTAAATCTGTCATTGAATTATAGATTTTCATTATTAATTACCTCTTCTCCATAAGTTCTAATTATATTATATTGCAAAAAACTAAATATGTCAACACTTTTCCTATCATTTTAGTAAGTTTTTATGAAAACATAAAAAACAGCAGGTTTACCCGCTGTTTTTTAATAAGAAATAATAATTATTTCATCTCAAAAGAGAGACAGTCTGTGCATTGGTCTTGTGATGGGTTACATTCGTGAGTACCAACTTTGATTTTGTCAAGCGAACAATAATCTGCTTCACCGCTGTGGTTTCTGCAAGATTTTACCGAACACTCAATACATTTATTATAATCTTCAAACATTTTTCTTCCCTCCTCACCCTTATTATGGACAGGTAAAAAGAGATTATACATTAAATTTTTACTGTTCTTGCATAGTCAAATAGGTATTGCTGGGCGATGCCCTCAATACCTTTTGTACATTCCGGAAGACCATTCGGGTAAAGACTAGTCATAACTTTTTTCATCCAAACATCCATAGGAAAACATTCAAATCTTTTGCAGGAGAAAAGCAGAATACACTCGCTTACTTTCGGACCCACACCTTTGATTTTCATAAGATTTTCGCGTGCTGAATCAATATTGCAAGTTTCTAAACTTTCTAAATCAACCTCGCCTGATGCGATTTTTCTTGCCGCGTCTATTATGTATTTTGCCCGAAATCCCGCTCTTATCGGTGCTAAATCGCAGGCGCTCAAATCGGCGATTTTTTCAGCAGTCGGGAAAGAATAATATTCGTCAGCAATTTTTTCGCCGAAATTTTCGCAAAAACGAGAAATAATGCCCTTAATTCTCGGAATATTATTATTTTGCGAAAAAATAAACGAGCAAACCGTTTCAAATTTTTCCTGCTTTAAAATTCTTATTCCCGGTGAGAGTTCTATTGCTTTTTTCAGTGTTTCATCTGCAAATAATGTTTGTTTAATACCGCTGTAATCAACATCAAAAGAAAAATATTTATAAAAATAATCGTAAAACTCTTTTTTAGTTACATTTTTTAAAACTATTTTATTGTTATCTTTATAAATCTCCAAAATTTTTGATTTTACCACACCTCGCCAAACGCCGTCATCACACAACGAAAAACGAAATGCCTGACCGCAATCAAGCGTTTGACGCAAATCAAAACTGTTTGATTTTATTATTGTATTATTATCTAAAAACTCAAATTCAGCCATTTTTTACTCCGATTTTTTAAATTTCCTCTTTAAATTATATCATAAAAATGTTATAATGCAAATAATAAATTTTAGGAGAAACACAAAAATGCGTGACGATATTTGCACAATCCCTATAAACGAAGTTTTTGAAAAAGGCGACGGTTGTCCGATCTGCCGAATGAGAGAAATGCTTGAAGACAGAATTACTGACTATATTTTAGGTGCCGCAATGATGGAACCTGATGTAAGAATTGAAACTAACAGGCTTGGTTTTTGCTCTAATCATTTAAAAAGAATGATGAAAAAGCACAACCGTCTGCAACTGGGGCTTATTTTGGAAACACATTTAAAAGAAATTGAAAACGATGTTTTTAAAAAAGGAATTTTAGGGCTTAACAACAAAAAAAGTGCATATTCTGCTGCAAGAACGGTTGAAAGTTGTTTTATTTGTGACAAGGTTGATTTTGGAATGAAATCGCTCATTAAAACGCTTTATATTACATATAATAATCAAATTGATTTCAGAGAAACTTTCAGAAAGCAGGAATTTTTGTGTCTACCGCACTATAAAATGCTTTGCGAAGGTGCAAAGGAAAATTTGAGCAAAAAGCCTCTTGCAGATTTTAATGAAGATATTTTAAACCTTTCAAAAGGTTATTTGCAATCATTATATAATGATGTTCACGAATTTACAAAAATGTTTGATTACCGCAATTCAAGCGACGAAAACGCCGATTATTCAAGCGTTAAAAACTCTATTGAACGGGCATATGACTACTTATGTGCCAAAGGAGAAGAAACTTTATGAAAAAAATAGAAATTTTTACCGACGGCGCCTGCTCAGGTAATCCCGGACCCGGCGGATGGGGTGCGGTTTTAAGATATAACGGAGTAGAAAAAGAACTTTCGGGCGGTGAAAAGCAAACAACAAATAACAAAATGGAACTCACCGCTGTTATTATGGCACTTTCCGCTTTAAAAGAGCCTTGCGAGGTTACGCTGACTACCGACAGCAAATATGTTTGCGACTCAATTACAAAAGGATGGGTTTACTCTTGGCAGAAAAACAACTGGCGAAAATCAGATAAAAAGCCTGCTCTAAACGCTGATCTGTGGCAAAAACTTCTTCTATTGCTAAAAAAACACAAAGTTGACTTTGTATGGGTAAAAGGTCACGCAGGACACCCTGAAAATGAGCGTTGTGATAAATTGGCAGTTATGGAGACACAAAAAAATAAATAAATTTTTCACCCTATGTCAAACTATTTAATAGGGTGATTTTTTTGAATTTTTTAAGAAAAAGTTTTGCTTTCATTATCTTTTTATCTATGATTGCTGTTTTAATAATTGGTATGGGTATTGTTGACAACGCTAACAAAGTTGCACAAAATAATCCGTATTTAAACACATTTTATATTGATACCGACAACTATATATTGTGGTTTAGGTATTTCGGACTAAGTGCAAAAATCAACTATAATATTATGCCTGCTTTTTATAGTATTTATAAAGGTATAAGAATTGTTTTTGTTACATTTTTGATTGTAATAAATAAGATTTTAAATGTTATTTCAAATGTTTTTTAATCAAACATAAAATGTTTATGACTTGTTGCCACATTTCACCTTTTGGCAATGTTGCACAAAAAAGCATGCCTATTTTTGGATACAATATGTTGTGTTTTTTACTTGCTTTTTTATACAATATCTGCTATAATATATAGGCACAAAAAATATATTACAAAAATGTAACCATTATACAAAGGAGGAGACAAAAAGTGAAAGTCGTAAAAAGAGACGGTAGCATAGTTGATTTTGACAGATCAAAAATCGCAGTTGCTGTAAAAAAAGCAAATGAAGCAGTAGAACCGGCTGAAAGAGTTTCAGATGAACAGATTGACGCTATAATTGAATATATTGAAGGTAAAAAACGCGCAAGACTCCTTGTTGAAGATATACAAGATATGGTAGAACAGAAACTTATGTCTTATAACAAGTATATTCTTGCAAAAGCATACATTATATACCGTTATACAAGAGCACTTGTAAGAAAGGCTAATACTACCGATGAATCAATTCTCTCACTTTTGAGAAATGAAAACAAAGAATTGGCCGAGGAAAATTCAAATAAAGATACAATTTTAGCCTCTACCCAGCGTGATTATATCGCAGGAGAGGTTTCGCGTGATTTAACTAAAAGAATTTTGCTTCCGGAAGAAATTTCAAAAGCACACGAGGAAGGCGTTCTTCATTTTCATGATGCCGACTATTTCATTCAGCCTATTTTTAACTGTTGCCTTGTAAACATCGGTGATATGCTCGATAACGGCACGGTTATGAACGGCAAAATGATCGAATCTCCTAAATCATTTCAGGTTGCATGCACAGTTGTTACACAAATTATTGCTGCCGTTGCTTCTAACCAATACGGCGGTCAGTCGGTTGATATTCGTCATTTGGGCAAATATCTTCGCAAATCAAAAGAAAAATTTAATAAGCATATACGCGAACAAGTAGGCGATTCGCTTGATGAAGAGCATATTAAAAAATTGGTTGAAGACCGACTTCATGATGAGTTAAAATCGGGCGTTCAAACTGTTCAATACCAAATTAACACATTAATGACTACTAACGGTCAGTCGCCTTTCGTAACTCTTTTCTTATATCTTGATAAAGATGACGAATATATTGAAGAAAACGCAATGATTATAGAAGAGATTCTTCGTCAAAGATTAGAGGGAATTAAAAACGAAAAAGGCGTTTATATCACTCCTGCTTTTCCAAAATTGGTTTATGTTCTTGATGAAATTAATAATTTACAAGGCGGAAAATATGATTATGTAACCGAAATGGCAGTTAAATGCTCGGCTAAAAGAATGTACCCCGACTATATTTCCGCTAAAAAAATGCGTGAAAATTACGAGGGAAATGTATTCTCGCCTATGGGTTGCCGTTCGTTCTTAGCACCTTGGAAAGATAAAGACGGAAACTACAAATTTGAGGGTAGATTTAACCAAGGCGTTGTTTCGCTCAACTTGCCACAAATCGGCATTGTAACAAAAGGCAACGAAGAAGAGTTCTGGAAAGAACTTGATAAACGATTGGATTTATGCTTTGAAGCACTTATGTGTCGTCACGAGGCTTGTAAAAAAATAGTTTCCGACGTTTCGCCTGTTCACTGGCAGTACGGCGCTTTGGCAAGACTTGATAAAGGTCAGTCGGTTGAAGAATTGCTTTACGGAGGTTACTCATCGATTTCGCTCGGCTACATCGGTCTTTACGAAGTAACAAAACTTGTTAAAGGTGTTTCTCATACCGACCCTGAGGGTGAAGAATTTGCTCTTAGAGTTATGAAAAGGTTAAGACGTGCAACCGACGAATGGAAAGCAAAAACCAATATTGGCTTTGCACTTTACGGTACACCTGCCGAGAGCCTTTGCTATCGTTTTGCAAGAATTGATAAAGAGCGTTTTGGCACAATTGAAGATGTTACCGATAAAGGTTATTACACAAACTCATACCATGTTGATGTAAGAGAAGATATTGACGCTTTTAAGAAATTCGATTTTGAAAGCCAATTCCAGAAAATTTCTGCGGGCGGTGCTATTTCTTATGTTGAAATTCCTAATATGCGCCACAATTTACCTGCTTTGAAAGAGTTGGTAAAATACATTTACGACCACATTCAATATGCCGAGTTTAACACAAAATCCGACTATTGCCATGTTTGCGGATATGACGGTGAAATAAAAATCAACGAAAATAACGAGTGGGAATGTCCTCAATGCGGAAACAAAGACCACGCAAAAATGAATGTTACACGCCGTACTTGCGGATATTTAGGTGAAAACTTTTGGAATGTAGGTAAAACCAAAGAAATTAAATCAAGAGTTTTGCACATCTAAAAAAATAAAACAAGCGGTAGTTAATCTACCGCTTTTGTTTTAAAAGGAGAAAAACACAATATGAATTATGCTACTATTAAGCCTATTGATGTTGCAAACGGCACAGGTATTCGTGTTTCGCTTTTTGTAAGCGGTTGTACTCACAGATGCAAAGGTTGCTTTAACGCTGAGGCTTGGGATTTTAACTATGGCAGGCCTTTTGAGACATACGCAAAAGAAAAAATCTTTAAAAGTCTTGAACCTGATTATATTGAAGGTTTTTCGTTACTTGGTGGCGAGCCGTTTGAACCGCAAAACCAGGTCGCTTTACTACCTTTTTTAAAAGAATTAAAACAAAAATTTCCACAAAAAACAATATGGTGTTACAGCGGTTACAGTTTTGAAAATGATATTTTGGCCGGAAAATTAGGCGACGCCGATATAACAAAAGAAATGATTTCGCTTATAGATATTTTAATCGACGGTGAATTTATTGAGGAGCAAAAAGATTTGCATTTACGTTTTCGCGGAAGTGCAAATCAACGAATAATCGATGTGCAAAAATCGTTAAGCGAAAATAAAACCGTTTTGTGGAACGGCGAACAGTATATATAAGCAAAAGGAGAAATAAAATGGTTAAAGTAAATATTAAAAAACTCAATGAAAAGGCGGTAATGCCGACTTACGGCTCGAAGTTTGCCGCAGGCGCTGATTTGTATGCTTGCAACGAAGAAAAAATCACAATAAATCCGCACGAAACCGTTCTTATTAAAACGGGAATCGCTATGGAAGTGCCTGTTGGTTACGCAGGTCTTATTTATGCCCGCTCGGGAATTGCCTCAAAAAGAGGTTTGGCACCTGCTAACAAGGTCGGCGTTGTTGATTCCGATTACAGGGGCGAGGTTATGGTTGCACTTCATAACCATTCCGAAAGCAAAGAAGAGATTGAGCCTTATGAGCGAATAGCACAATTAGTTGTTGCACCTTTCTTAAAGGTTGATTTTGAATGTGTAGATGAATTGTCCGACACCATAAGAGGTGCAGGCGGATTCGGCTCGACAGGTAAAAATTAAGCGGGTTTTAAAATCCGCTTTTTTGTTGCAAAGTTTTTATAAATATGATAAAATATTAGAATAATAAAAAGTATAAGGAAAAATTTATGTTTTTTAAAAAGAAATTTGCTGAAAGTAATATTGATTTTATGATTGTAGGACTTGGCAACCCGGGAATAGATTATGAAAAAACCCGTCATAACGCAGGCTTTATTTGCATAGATTTTATTGCCGAAAAATTAGGAGTTAAGATTGATAAATTTAAGTCGAAAGGCTACTACAATACCGCCGTTATAGGCGATAAAAAGGTACTGCTTGTAAAACCGCAAACTTATATGAATTTATCGGGTGAAGCGGTTGTCGGAATCGGCAATTTTTTTAAAGTACCGATTGAAAAAACACTTGTTATAAGCGATGATATTTCGCTTGATGTAGGTACAATGCGTATTCGTCGGAAAGGTTCTGACGGCGGTCAAAAAGGACTTCGCAGCATTATTGAACTGACAAACAGTGAGAATTTTCCGAGAATAAAGGTTGGTATCGGCAAAAAGCCAAATCCCCAATATGACCTCGCAAGTTGGGTTATTTCAAAATTCAAGCCAGATGAATTTAAGGAACTTGAAACGGTCAAGAAAAATGTTTTTGAAGCCGCAAAATTGATTGTAAACGGTCAGATTGACAGAGCAATGAACAAATACAACTAAGGTGAAAAAATGACTTTTTTACAAAAATCGCTTAAAGCGGTAGCACAATACTCTGATGTTGAAACGGCACTTAAAAGCGATGATATGCCTGTTTATTTAACGGGGTTATCACAAATTCACAAAGCAAATATTATTGATACGCTCCCCGTTGACTTTTGTCAACGGGCTTTGGTCGTTGTATCGGACGAAGGCGAGGCACAAAAAGTTTCGGAAGATTTAACCGCTTTCGGAAGGGAAAATGTTATCTTCTCTGCAAGGGATTTGAATCTTCGCAAAATCGACGGTGTTTCACACGAATTTGAGCACAAAAGAGTAGGAGTTTTAACAGGACTTTTGCAAGGAAGCATTGACACGGTTATTGCGCCTGTTGACGCAATTTTAAACTATACAATTCCGAGAGAAACGCTTGAAAACCTGATTATAAATCTCAAAATAGGCGATGAAATTTTGACAGACGAGTTAAACCGCAAACTTATTTTTGGCGGTTACACAAAAACCAAAATGGTTGAATCTCAGGGACAGTTTGCCACACGAGGCGGTATTTTTGATATATTTATTCCGGGCGAAGAAAAACCTGTAAGAATTGAATTTTGGGGCGACGAGATTGACACAATCTCGCATTTTGACATAACTACGCAAAGAAGCGACGAGCATTTAGAAGAAGTTTTAATTTGCCCGGCAAGAGAAGTTGTTTATGAAAACACCGATATTTTTACAGAAAAATTGAAAGATTTTGCAAACAGTTTAAGCAAAAAACACTCAGTGGCAAAAGAAAAAATCTATAATGATATTGAAAGTCTAAATTCAGGGCTGACGCTTGGAAACATTGACAAGTATTTTAAAATCTGCTATGAAAAGTGCGAAACAATTTTTGACTATATGCAAAAATCGCTGATTTTTGTATATGATGAGGCAAAAATTTCGGAGCGTATTCGCACATATTTTTGGCAACAGGGTGAAGATTTAAAATCTTGTTTTGATGACGGAACCCTTTGCAAGGGGCTTGATGACTTTTCAATTACAGAAGCAAAATTTTATTCAATTTTGCAAAACAACAACACACTTTTACTTGAAACCTTTAATGCAAGGAAAACAAGAATTACACCTAAAAAAATAATAAACTTCAACCTTTTGCCTCTATCTCCTTGGGGCGGTTTGGTTGCCGATTTGTACGAAGAAATTTCAGATAAACTTGCACTCGGCTACACGGTTGTGGTTATGGCAGGAACTGAAAGAGCCGCAAAGGCTTTGAGTTTAGACCTTACTGAAAAAGGTCTGTCTTGCAACTTCTTAAAAGAAATAGAAGATGTATCTATTCCTAAAAAAGTTTATGTAACACTCGGCTCGCTTTCTTGCGGAATTGATTATGTAACCGCTAAAATTGCGGTTTTTACCTATGAAAAAACGGTAAACTTAAAGAAGAAAAAACGCAAAACATATTATAAACAAGGACAAACTTTGGGGTCGCTTGACGAACTAAAAAAAGGCGAGTTGGTTGTTCACTCGGTTTACGGAATCGGAATATTTGAAGGAATACGCAAAGTAGAAACCGACGGAATTGTTAAAGACTACATTACAATAAAGTTTCAAAAAGACGATATTTTGTATGTTCCCGTCACGCAACTTGATTTGGTTTCACGCTACATCGGCGGTGGTAACAGCAATACTGTAAAACTCAACAAACTCGGCTCTGACAGTTGGTTAAAAACAAAACGAAGAGTAAAATCAGCCGTTAAAGATATGGCGAAAGACCTAATTTCGCTTTACTCAAAACGAATGCAACTTAAAGGTTTTGCTTTTTCCGAAGATACCGATTTACAACACGAATTTGAATACTATTTTCCTTATGATGAAACCGATGACCAATTAAGATGCTCGCAAGAGATAAAGACCGATATGGAACGGCAAGTACCTATGGAGCGATTACTTTGCGGTGATGTTGGATTTGGCAAAACAGAGGTAGCCCTTCGAGCCGCTTTTAAAGCGATTTGCGACGGTAAACAGGTTGCAATTTTGGTACCCACTACTATTCTTGCCTATCAGCATTACCATACTATTTTAAAGCGAATGGAGCATTTTGCGGTAAATATTGAAATGCTCTCACGCTTTTGCACGCAAAAACAATCAAGCGAGATAAAAAAACGTTTGAAACGAGGCGAAATTGACCTTGTTGTAGGCACTCATCGAATAATCTCGGGCGATGTTATTTTTAAAGATTTGGGTTTGCTTATAATTGATGAAGAACACCGTTTCGGGGTTGCACAAAAAGAAAAATTAAAGCAAAAATTTCCTAATGTTGATGTGCTAACCCTTTCGGCAACGCCGATTCCGCGCACACTCAATATGGCTATGTCGGGTATTCGCGATATGTCGATAATTGAAGAAGCGCCTTCTGACAGGCACCCTGTTCAAACCTATGTTTTAGAATATGATAAGGGTATAATTTTAGAAGCAATTAAAAAAGAATTATCTCGCGGAGGTCAGGTTTATTACCTTTACAACAAGGTTGAAACAATCGATTTAGCGGCAGCAAAATTAAAAGCGGAACTGCCTGATGCGGTTATTGACATTGCTCACGGTAAGATGAGTGAAGAAGAATTATCGCTAAAATGGCAAGGACTTTTAGAGGGAAAAATTGATATTTTAGTATGCACAACGATAATCGAAACAGGAGTTGATGTGCCTAATGTAAACACGCTGATAATTGAAAATTCCGACAGGTTCGGTCTTGCACAACTGCACCAAATAAGAGGCAGAGTCGGCCGTTCTTCACGCAGGGCATACGCTTATTATACCTACCGCAGGGGCAAGGCACTTTCTGATATTGCAACGCAAAGGTTAGAGGCAATAAGAGAGTATACCGAATTCGGGTCAGGATTTAAAATTGCAATGCGTGACCTTGAAATTCGAGGTGCAGGCGATGTTTTGGGTGCAAAGCAACACGGACATATGGACTCGGTCGGTTATGATATGTATGTAAAACTGCTTTCAAGTGCAATTTTGGAGGAAAAAGGCGAAAAACCGACGAGTGATGAAAGCGAAAATGAATGTTTAATTGATTTGCACATTGTAGCACATATTCCCGAAAATTATATTGAGTCGCTTTCGGCAAGGTTGCAAATTTATCGCAGAATCGCCGAAATAAAAACCAATGAGAACAAAGAAGATGTTATAGATGAATTAATTGACCGTTTCGGTGAACCGCCGAAAGCGGTTATGGGACTGATTGAAATTGCACTTTTGAGAAATAAGGCAAGCGAATTTGGTATTTTAGAAATCAGCGACAGAAACGGTAATATGGTAATATATTTTAAAGATTTTTCTCTTGAAAAAATTAAGCCGCTTATGCAAAAAATGCAGCAGCGAGTATTAATAAGTGCAGGCGAAAAGCCTTATGTTACAATTCGACAAAGTGCGAATGAAAACAAATTAGACCTTTTAAAACAAGTTTTAGAATGTTTTTAAACACAAAAAAATCGGTGCTTTTGCACCGATTTTTTTATTTTACTTTTACTGTTTTTACTTTACTGAATTTACTCTTAACTTTACCGTTAATTGCTCGTACCTTTACCTGATATTTTTTACCTTTTTTTAGTTTTTTAATTGTTTTTTTAGTACCTTTTAAAGTAATAGTTTTCCACTTTTTAGCGGTTTTAAGTCTATAATAAATCTTGTATTTTTTAGCGTTTTTAACCTTTTTATAAGAAACTGTAAATTGCTTCTTTCCTGCTTTAACAGTAATTTCTGGTTTGGAAAGCTTAATTTTTACAGGGGTAACAGGAGCTAATGTTGTAGGAGCGATTGTAGGATTAGTTGTAGAAATAGTAGTTGGTTCCTCATTTGAAGCCTTTTCAGTTTTTAAACTAATCACTTTTTTGTTTGAACCGCCTGAAAATACAGAAGTTGGCTTAATTCTTTGATAGAAAGTATATTCTGTATCATTATCAAGCTCTGTAAAAATATTGCTGTCTTGCCATTTTCTACCGTCAAGGCTATACTGATAACCCTCTCTTTGCTTTAATGTAACGCTGTTTGATGTAACCGCTTCACTTTCAACATCATAAGGCTGATAACATCTTATGTAATCAACATAGAATTTTTGAGGTAAAGCGCTGTCATCAATAGTTTTACCTAAAACGCCGCCTAATGGGAAAGTTATCAAGAAATAGAAATCATAATCACGGAATGCATAAAACTCTTCATTAGTAATATCAACACTTTGATAAACATAGTCATCAATATAAAAATCAATATGCTTTTCGGTCCACATTATGCCGATTGTATGAAAGTCATCGCAATACCTTTGATTATTCGGAAGTGTATAGCTTTTTCCGCCTGCACTTTTTTTGGTGTAAGAAGTTACACCATCATAGTAACTGTCAGGCGTATAATGCAAAGAAGAAAACTGGCTTCTTGGACTTTGCCCTACATATTCCATAATGTCAATTTCACCTGTGAACGGCCAATGAGCAGCACCTGTTTCATCAACACCGCACATCCAAACAGCAGGCCAAGTGCCAGCACCGTCAGAGCATTTAAACCTCGTTTCAATCATACCCATTTTTTTATGGATTTTTCCTTGAGAGTCAATACCGCCCGTGGTGTAATTATAGGTTTTGCTGTGTTTATACTTGCTTACATGTTGTTCTTCGGTCATATTAACACAACCGCAAGTAACAGTTTCTTTTTTATCAACCAAAACCAAGTTACCGTCTTTAACTTCAACATTTTCCTTTTCAAAACAAGTTTCTTCTCGATTGCGGTGTTTAGTTTCAGGTTGATAATTCCAAGTATCAGTATTAAGGCTATCGCCGTCAAATTCTTCCGACCAATCAAGCTTCATATTATCTCTATAAAACTGAACATTTTTCGGAGTTGTAGCGGTTGTAGTTGTAAAATCAATCTTCTCGCCGAAATATTCAATATTATCAACAAGAATTGCCGACCAACCGTCAGTGCTGACCCAACCAGCAATATCGGTGATTTTAGCAATATCACTTGCGGTAATGGTAATAGTTTCACTTGAATTTAGTTTAGTTAAGGTTTTGCCGACAAAAGAGTAGTATGAGGCTGAGAAAAAGTCAGATTTTGTCAACTCTTGATAATAAACTTCATCATTTATTACAGCGCCGATAAACATTCTTTCAGTTTGCTCAGGTTTGTTTTTAATATGCAAACTAACCCTTAAATCAGTTGCGCCTGTTAAGGTTGGTAAAGAAATTCTTGCAGGCTCACGATTATTTAAAGGT
>CACYEQ010000065.1 GCA_902773485.1 Oscillospiraceae bacterium | reverse complement strand
TTGTCCGTCTTTTAAGAACTTGTTGTAATCAGAATATGAAATTCCGGCAGAAGCGCAAAGTTTTTTAATCTGCGTTTTAGTAAGTCCATATTTTGTTGAAGCGTTTTTAATTTGTTTTGCAGCCAAAGTCTGACCGGAAGCCGAAGTAGTGTCAATTCCTGCAACCGTATCATAAGTCGCTTTATATCCGTCGCGATTTGTAAAGTAACTTTCGCTTTTTTCATATTTTTTATATGTTTTCTTAGAAACAACAGGCGAATAAGCCGCCAAAGTCATTGGGTCTATGCCATACTGCTTAGAAACAGTCTTAATATATCCTGCTGCCCCAGTCGGGTCTGTCATAGAAGCAATATTACTGATTATTTCTTCCATTTTAGTCCGTTTTTCGCTGTCCTGCTGACTTCTCAAAGTGTTAATATCAGCAGTTTTCTGATTGTTAATTGTATTAATTTCGTTTTGTCTTGCCTGCTCATTTTGATAAATACTTTCTTGAAGTGTTGAACGAATTTTGTTGATAAAAGCGTTTTTCTGCATTGTTACAGTGTTATCAGCATTTGCCTTTTGAAGTTGCACCGCCGTAAGTTGCGTTCTGTTCAGTCCTGAATCAGAAAGTCCTGCATTCGCCATTGATGTTCTTATCTGCCTTTCATTAATGGCTCTTTGTACAGCATTGTCATTATATGCCGACTCATAGGAGTTTGACCCTGCTAAAATGTTTCTGTCGGCGTCCGCCTGCAATTTAGCATTAGATGTATCATAAGTTTTATTCACCTGTTTTATTTGTGTGTCAGCAAGTTTTGTTATTCGCTGTTCACCTGCGTTAAAATCATCATCATAATAATTTTTAAGTTTAGTAGCCATTCTTAACACTTCCTTTCACCGTGTAATTTATAATAACAGCCGAAATTGCCAGCGGACCATTAGCGAAAATTTTAAACCCGAATTTCCTACAAAGCCTTATTTTCGGTCTTATTGTTTTTGTTTTTAAATAACTTGGCGTTCCTCTCTCGCCTTTTTGTATAACTTCTTCCGGCAATGAATAAATCGTTCCGCCGTCGGTCATTAAATCAACCGAAACATTGCAGTCATAATCATTGCCTATTTCTAAAACAAGTTTGTCAATCGACTTGTAACAGTCATTTTGTGAAAAATCAAAAAACTTTGAAACAATATAACTTTCCGTTTCAGTTTCAGGCTCGTCTGATAAAAGAGTATTATATGTGTAAATTTCTTCGTAAGCCGAAGCATTTTCATCATATAAAATCAGTTGAATTTCAGTATCGTTTGAAATCCCTGCTCTAAGATATTGAGGAAATTTCCAAATCCACCAACTAAACATACCGTATTTTGTTACATTGCTGTCCGTTGTATAAGAGCCAACATATTTAAAAGCGTTTCTGTTGTAATTAAGGCAAAAACCTTTGTCATCAATAAACAAAATGTAATATCCGTTATAATCAACTGCAAAAGCCCTTTCCCAATCGTTTGTATTGCAGTTTTGCAGTTTATCTTTAATTAAACCGCTGACTAAATAAACATTTCTTTCCGAATAATTGTTTAGCGAATTAAGCGTGTAAACATTGCCGTTCTTATTCGCAAAAACAAGTTTGTTCATACAAAGTTTAATTGTCTTAGGCAAATCGCAACCAATATCGGAGTTGACGGTTTGTATTTTATACATATACTGTGCCACTATATCCACTAATGATTGATTTTGCACCGATGAAGAAATATTTTCGCTGTCAATTTCAGTTTCATAGGTATAATAAATCGAATTTTCTTTAAAAATAACTAAATATCCGCTTTGTTTTTTAAGTGCCGTTACCCTTTCACCTTGCATTCCTACCGCAAAATAGCAGTTTTCATCAAAATAATAAGGATTATCAATATCCGAAAAATAAACTTTGTTATCACCACCGGCAACAAAACTTCTCGTCCCTGTACTATGTCCTACCGTTCCGCCGTATGTTTCACTTATTTTGCATTTAGCAATTTTAGCAGTTTCTAAAACATTTTCGCTGTTTTTAACTACAACTTCAATATTATTTCTAATACTACCGTTTGAAGGAAAAACAAAATTATAATTTTGGTCATTATGCGTATAAAATCTTGTAACTACACTGTTATCAGATAATTTAATATATTTTTCGTAACATTCATCCTCAAAAACCTTAGTGCTGTCTACATCAATACAAGCAAGTTTAGCATTCGTTAAATCAACAGTAACATTTTGATTGGTGTTTTCATCGTTACCGCTGACCTGTTTTACAATCTTACAATTTCGTTTTGGTTCATTATAAAAGTCATCAACAACATCAGTTCCTGTATTTTTAACAAAAAACGCTCTGTTTACATTAGAATTTTTTAACATAGGAAAATATAATTTACCGGTTTTTTTATTGATTTTACCTTTAAATTTGCAACGATAATAATACCTATTGTTATTCTTTTTGCCGTCAGTAGTATAAAAATTCGTCATTCCGTCAATATAATATTCCTCTACTGATTCAACCTCATCTGAAGAAACACCCGAAAAATCAAAATTAAATTCTAATTTATCAGTAATTTGAGTATAAACAGGACTCCCCCATTTATAAAAGCCTGCTCTGTCATCATTAAGAAAAATATAGTTGTCGCCCGTCCAATAAATTCTATAAGCAATATTCATTGCAGAAATATCAACATTAACACTCACCGTTCCGTCAAGTTTATTTTTTGACATAGGAATATAAAAAGCATTACTAATTGAATCGCTTGTAAAATTCGCTTTGTATGAACCGCCTAAAAGGTTGTACCCCTCTAATTGTGTTGCTTGCGGTTGTTCTGCTTCATCTGTTCGAGGTAATTTTGCGTTTAAATTACCTACCCCGTTAATAATCACCTGCGGAGCATAAGGCTCAAATTCTTCTGTGTATAATGTTTCGCCGTTACTTATAAATTCAAAGTATTTGAATTTATAAGTACCGGAACCGCCTTCTGAATACTTAATAACTGTATAAACACCGATTGAGTTTTCATATTTCGGTGTGCCTGCATAATAACAAATATCTGCTACTCTGTCTATACTGTTCGCAATGCCGCTTAATTGTACAGTCGTTGTATTCTTAGCGTGAATACTGCAATCCGCCGAAACAATAATGGATTTTAGTTTAACACTAGTAACATTGCCTGTCACTGTGCCGTAATCATTTTCGTCAAATTCCGTTTGACCTAAAAATTTTATGAGTTTTCCGTTTAAATATGTTTCAACTTCGCAAAAATTATCAAAGTCAAAATGAAAACTACTGTCAGCAACTTTTGATAGTTTCGGACGGGTTATTACCTCACCGCCCTTAAACCATACATTAAGGCAATCGGTCAATTGATTATCACTTACCGCTTCGCCAACTGAACCTGTGTTAATTCCGCCCGAAAGAAAAGGAACCCTAACCTTTTGTTGTCGTGACCCGTTCATTAAAGGCATACTCATTGTACTTCACCCTCTTGTAAAACTTCTTGTTTAGCATTATCAATTAACGCTTGCTGTTGTTCGTAACTCATATTGTCATATTTTTCTTTTTCTTCAGGCGTTAACTGATTATAAAAATCATCAGCACCGAAGTTTTCAACGCTTTGTTGTTGTTCGGCTAATTGTTGCTGTTCACGCTGTTTTTGTTTAACTTCTTTAATAAGCCCCGTAAGGTCTGTAATAACACCTTTCGGATATCTTTTAAGTAATTGTTCGAAATCAATAAAGCCATTCAAAAGCCAGCCTTGTAAAACCTCTTGACTTTTTGCCGCCGACCAAATAGTAGAAGCACCTACATCAATTCTTACTGATAGAACTATGTTTTTATAATTTTCGGAATCAAAAGGCAAGTACCAATTGCCGTTTTCGTCCTCAATTTTTAATTTTCTTTCGCCGTAATTTTTGAACCAAAATTCCGCCCAAATTCTGGCTACATCCTCTACAAATTGATAATATCTGTTTTTAAGCGGTTGCATTGGTGCATTCGCCGCCTCTTGCAGCGTTACAATGGCAGTTGCATTATCAGAACGCAAGTTTCCGAGTGCAGCGTCATTAGCACCCGATTGTTGCAGAGTGCTGTTAATAATTTCATTCGTATTAGTAGTTAAAGCGGTTGAAGTTTGAGGCGGTTGAATGTAACCGGCAGCACTTCTCATATCCTCTACACCGTTAAACTCCCATATCTGACCTGGTTGATTAGTTACTTGCCCTTTAACTAAATTTCTGTTAATAAGCATAATTGGCATACCGTTAAGCATTGCCGACCAAGTCGCAGCGGTTGTCATTCTGTTAACCGCAATTTGATTAGGGATTAAATATGTTACTTCCGAGTCGCCGAAAATAGATTTTTCCCTGTCAATCCAATTAAAAAGAGCAATAGGGTATCTTTTCAGTCCTGTTTCCCACGGCTCTTTTATAATCACTTCACTTGTACACTGAACCGCCCACAAAGAATAATCGCTGTAATCGTCATTATATTGCTTGTAGATTTTTGTAAGTACCGTCACCCTTTTAACCGTATCGTCTAAGTTCTTATCTCTTTCATAAGAGTATTTAGCACTTTCGCTGTCCTCTTTTATTTTTTCTGTTTCGCTGTCCGCAACGCCGTTGAGTTTTGCAATTCTTTTAGCCTCTTCAATAGTAATTTTTTTAGATATGATAATATAGTCCTGTTTGTTAATATCCTTTTGTGCCGGGTTTTCAAAATCAAGTTGTTCTTCGGCATTAATAATTTCCGAAACAATATCACCTTTTATAGGTGTTTTTTTCTCGCTGTCAGCAAAAAGACCTGTTTCAAGCGTTTCGTCCCAATAAGTATAAATCGCACCCGTTCCGCTGACATAAGCATTTTTAATTGCATTTTGACAAAGATTATCAAATTTAAGTCGTTCGCAAGTAGAGTTAAAATAATCTGATAACGCTGACATTGTTATGTTTATTTTGTCATCATCTTCAAGTTTTTCAAAACTTGAAGTTTCGCCATTTTTTAAATTTGAAATAATATTGTCAGTATTCTTCTGTGCTTCATCAGAAGAATACGAGGCTATACCGTCAGCCGAAAAACAAGCAGTTAAAGGGTTAGAAAGTAATTGACTTAATTTATATTCGCCTATTCGTTTAATAATGTTAATAACTATCAACGGCAAATTAGTTTTAGTAGAATTATTCAGCCACTGGTCACCAATAAAAAATCTTTCATTGCGTTCTGTTTGGTCGAAAAGTCCTTTTTCACCGAGAGTTGCTTTATATTCATTTGATTTTTCGTGTTCGTCCCAAATACTTTTAGCCGTCATTTCAATTTTATTTTTATCACTCATCTTTATTTACCTCGCCGTTAAAATTATTTAAAAAATTAATATCGTCTTGTAATTTCATTTGCTGCCTTTGCTCTTTTTCTAATTGTTGTTTTTCTTCATCAGACAAAGGCTGCAACGCTTTAAGCGTTCCTAATTCCTTTTCTTTTCTTTCGCTTATTTTTCGGTTTGCAACAAAAACACAACCTGCAAAAAAACCTAAATCAAAACAAATTAAACCTACAAATAAAATCCAACCTAACATAACTTTTTACCTCATTAATTCATATAGTCACTTGGTAACACATCTTCGACCTGTGTTTGTGTGTTAAATTGATTTAACCCTTGATTATACAAATTTGCAAAATACGCTTGCAAATTACCGTCCCCATAATCAAAAGCAAGTTTAGCGGCCACACCCGGAACTAAACATAAATAAATAATATCTTCCGGCAATTTAATATAATCATCAAGTGTATTAATAGGGCTAAACCCCGAAGTGTTAATTTTAAAAAATAACTCTTTGTAAATGTTATTAATAATTCGCACCGCCGTTTTATCAATAACTTCAATTTCCGAAACTGCACCTGTTTCACCATAGCATAAATCATCTTTTGCCAGTTCAAAAACTTCACTCGCTCTTATTTTCATAGTTTTATTCTCCTTTACTTCCAACTATCTGTAATCGTCGCTGTGTTAATTAATTTTGTTTCTTCAAATCCGCTAAAAGGCGGTAAAAATCTTAAAATCGTATAACAAAAATATCTTATATCGTCCATTGCGTGGTCATACTCTTTTAAAACCTTATCATCATTTGATTTATCGTCCCAACGGTACAACTTAAATTCTCGCAAACTGTCTTTGCATTTATCGTTAATAAGTACCTCTTTTGTCTGCAAAAAGTGGTCAACAACTCTAATTCCGTCAATAACATCATTTTTAGCCTTAATAACCTTAAAATCCGCCTGCCTTAGTTCAGTAATAAACGATAAAGCAGAGGGGTCAACAACAACCTGTTCAATAGGTCTTTTACCAATAAACTTTTTAATATCTTCTAAATACTGCTTGTCCGTTTTTTGGCTCCCTGTTTCTCGGCTGTTATAGTAATACTCTTTGACCCTAACCGCTTTTGTTTTGGTAACAAACCAAAGTCCGCAGGAAAAAGGGTTCGCCGTACCGTAGTCGACCGATAAATAATATTTGCCGTAATGCTTTTCGCCGTTTTCACTTAAAATATAATATTTCTTGTGCAAAGTATCATAATATTCATCAAAATGTACTATGTTGTCAAATTCAGGGTAAACAAGACCTTCGGCAACAACCCAAAGTCCGTAAATGTACCGCTGACGAAACACTCCCGTCCACCGTTTTTCTGCCTTTTTTATATCCTCATCATCTAAAATCGGGTTATCACTCATTAAAAAATGCAAATGATAAGAGTTTTTCGTGTTTTTGCCGTCTGAATCAAGTATGTAATTTTTATAAAACCAGTGTTCAGGGTGTTCGGGGTTGCAGTTAAAAAACTTTTTCGCCTTTTTTTCAGTGATTGTTCTTGCAACCGCCTGTTCAACAAAACTTTCAGGTTGCAAAGCCACCTCATCAAAAAAAACGCCCGATAAAGTCATACCTTGAATCAGCATATACGAACTGCTGTCTTTACCACCAAAAACATAGTAATAATTCTTGTGTTTGTAACCGCTGACTTCTAAAATATGTTTGCTTGATTTATATTTAAAAGTAAAAAATTCTGTCAACATTTCTATTTCCGGAAGCACCGCTACTATATTACGCTCAACTGATTGAACTGTTTTACCGCAAATTGCAAGTTTACGGTTATCAAATTCTTTCATTGACCACAAGAAAAAAGAAATTAGCATTGTAACGGTTTTTCCCGAACGAACAGCACCGTCACAAATTAAATTTTCTTCACTTCTTGCAAAAGGAAATTTTATAACCTTTATTTGCTTTTTTGACAAATCATTAATTTTAATTGCTTTTCGCTCCTTTGTCATTTTATAAAGTCTATCTTTTAAAAAAACACAATTTATAAAACGACTAAAAAAGGGCGGAAAAACCGCCCTTTTTATTAGTCTAACTTGACATCTTTACTTTTATCACCTTTTTTAGCAGCTGCCTTTTTAGGCTCTGCCTTTTT
>CACYEQ010000064.1 GCA_902773485.1 Oscillospiraceae bacterium | reverse complement strand
TTCATTCTGAAATTAAATCTGCCTATGTATTTGTTTTCCATTTGTGAATATCCGAGCGTTCCTGTTTCGCATTCCCAAATAAAATCATCTTCTACCGTATGTGCAGGCTCTGTCTTTTCCTCGTCAACGCTGTAAATCTCATCGTCTTTTACAAAGAAAAGCATTGATTGATACTCAAAAAACAACTTAACTTGTGTATCATCTTCCTTAACCCAGTAACCAGTATTCAAGTCAAGTACATAAAGATGATATTCGCTGTTCTTATCCTGCATTGATACATAATACTTGACACCGTACATAGCACCTGTCGCATTATAGAACTTGTCAATCCCGAGCGAATCAGAAGTAAGTTGTATTGAACTACCGTCAAACAAATAAACGCCGTCTACGCCTTTATATAAAACACCGTCAGAACACAAAGCAATTGAATTTTCCGAGCCTTTCTGTATTCCTTTTGCTGTCAGCGTTACTAATTGAAAATTAGCAGGGTAATCACCGTAAACGGTTAAAATCGCATTTTCTTTAAAAAAAGAAGGTCTGCCATTCAAAAATACGCAACCTCTAAAATCGCCGTCAGCACCAAGCGAAACTGCGAATGAGTCTGTACTTGCACCCTCGTAATTGTACCAACTTGCGAAATTTCCAAGTCCCGAACAGTAAATCTCGTTTACAAAGTCGCCTTTGTAGTCTGTTCCGTACCTGCAACCCCAAAGCCTGTTTTGCCCCTCACAAATATAATCAAGGTTCGGTATTTTAGTACCGACTTTAAAAATCGGTGAACTGCTACTGCTTATAGTTCCGCATAACATTAATTTCACATACTTTTCAACAAGTGAAATATCTGCCGAAAACACAGTATATATTTCAGTACTTTTATCAATATTCTTTACCGAATAAAATCTGTTTTTATTTTTTTCAATATAAAAAATCTCGTTAATAAGTTGTTTTACATCGTCATTCGTTGACATTGAAGTACTGATTTTTATATTATTTAATAAATCAAAAGCAACAACATCGCCGTCATCAAACGGTGTTTTAACGCTTGTTCCGTTTTCATCATAAAAAATAATCTTAATAAAAATACTTGTAACAGCAACCCAAGTTTGCATTGCACTACTATATCCCTTTAATGTTTTGTTATCGGTGTCATACCAATATTTAGTTGTATCACTCGGTGCAGTTACCTGACACGCAATTTGTAATGTTTTGCCTTCACTATCGCAAAACTTTAAGTCAAATTTATAAGGCGAAACCGATTTTTCAAGACAGTCATAATTATAATTATCAACAATTGTTAATGTATTTTCGCCCAAAGAAACATACAATAACGGCGTTGAAAAGTATGTAAACAATGTATCTGAATAACCGCTCGGTACTTCGTCTTTTCTTCCTGTTACATCAACAATCAATTTGTTATCGCCCTTATCGTCAATTAACACTCTCGGATAAAACCTACTTGTGCTAAATAATTCAGTCAAATAATTATAGGCTTTTACCTTATCAGCGTCGCTTGTATCATAATTATCAGATAAATTAACTCTTATTTCTTGCCCTGCTCTAAACTCTTTGACATCAACCCCGATAAAGTTAAATTTCACATAGTATTTTGTGTCATTGCCTGACCCCTCAATATAAGCAGAAATTGTTATTCCTTTTGATTTATATTCTTTGTTATAAATCTTTTCAACTTGCAACATATCGGGAAAAACAATCAGTTTACCGCCTAAATAAAGCAATTTTCTTTCATCATATTGCGAAGTTAAATTATATATATCTTGCGTTCGTTCAGAAGTTATATGCAGTTTGTCATTAACTGCTCCTTTTTGTACAACAGCCAAACTTCCGTCAAAACATTCTTTAATCGCCTGAATATCCGAAGCAGAAAAAACAGGAAAATAATTCATATCTATTATTCCTCTCTTTTTTCTCGGCGAAAGCACAGGATAATTGTCAAGCGTCATATTCGTCATATCGTAAAACTCGCCCGCCGAACGCCTTATGTTCCTATTAAGTCCGTAAAATTCCTGCTGAAAATCCTGCGTTCCTTGATTAGCGTCTAATTGAATACCATACATATTACCAACCCTTTCTAAAACCGAATTTATAATCGTGCGAAATCGGAGCGTGGTCTTGTCTGTAATTTTTTACAAAGGTTGAATAAGCGTTGTTATACATGGCGACAGAATTGTTGTATTTGTTTAACTCATCGTTATAATAATCAATTCTGCTTTCAAGCCAATGGTCGTAAACCTGAGCATAAGAGTCATCAATAAGCAGTTGTGCGGTCATATCATCAGCAGTATATCCGTTAAACTCCGTCACTTTCGGGTTTTCGTGCTTTAAAATAACCTCTTTAAAAACAATCTTGTCAATATCGTTAAGCCAATCAATTTTGGTTTGGTCATCAAATCTATTCGCTTTAACTCTGTCAACTCGTTCAATTGCTTCTTGAATTGTCATCGTATCACTCCTTTATAATTTTGTATATAAAAAAGGGGGGGCAACCGCTTTGAAAATGCTAAATTGCTCCCCTTTCATTTTTCTTATTTATTTTTTAGCCTTTTCTGTTGCTTTTTTGATATACTGGTCTTCTTCAAATTGCATTGCAACCATATTGTCGATGACCTCTGCGATAGGTTTAGGCACAAGCACTTTGATACCTCGCTGTACCTGATAACCTCTGCCATTTACTTCGGCATAAATATGAGAGTCTTCACCTCTCACAATAGGATACATTCTTTCAACTTTTTCATCGAAAGGGTCTTTTGCAACCACAACTTCAGGGGCTATTGCAACCTCAACTTTAGGCTCTTTAACCTCTGTATCTTCGACCTTCTTAGTTGTCTTTTTTTCAGCCATTTTATTTTTACTCCTTTAAGTTTAGGTGTTCGGGGCGAATATTTTAGTATTCGCCCCTTAAAATATGAGTAACTATAACCAACATTTACCCCTCATTAAAAGGATATTAGTCATTTAGTTAGCCTCTGCTGTATTACCGAAAGAAGCACAACTTTCAAGTCTAACCATTCTCTCTTGTGAAAGAATTTTAGCGACTTTTGTTGCCTTCCAACCAATTGTTGAGCGTTGGTCGAGTGGGTCAGCAGTACCAGCAGAACCTTTTTGCTTAACAATCATTTCAAGTCCGCCACCAGCAACTTCTGTATCGCCATAAGCGTCAGCACCAAGTACAAGTGTTGCATATACAGGAGTGTAAACTGTTTGCTCTGAAACGGTAGTTGAAGGACAAGTGCTGTCTTTCCAAATTTTAGCTTCGGTAGATTCAACAAAACGACATTTGCCAATTTTACCGATTTCGCCTTCGTAAAGTTCATCAGGTGAACAATATTTGTGCCACTCTACAAATTCAGGGTCACGCATTAAATCGAAAGATACATCAGGGTGTACAATTGCAATGTAGTAACCGTTGATGGTAGGCACATTTTTGCGTTTCAAAGTTCTAACCGCTCTTAAAATATCAACTACTTTAACTCTGTAATCAGAACTTAACGAAGAACGACTTGCTACTTCAGGATTAGTTGAAGTACAAGGTGTTGCATATTGAACAACTGTACCACCAACAAGTGCATTTCTGACGATAGTGTCAAGTGTAACACCAGCCTGATTTGCAATAAGTTTTGAAGTTTCGTTGATAATAGGGTCAACTGCTGTCAATTCAAGCAAGTCTGAAACTGTAACATAACCGCCATACTGTGCAACAGTAGCGTCAATTTGTGTTACATCGAGGTTTTGACCGTCAGGAGTTACGCCTTCGGTTAATGCAGTAGTCGCTTTTCCGAGCGATGAAAATTTACGCCAATTAATAGTTTTTGAATTGCCTTTTGGAATGTTGCGTTTTTGTGCAAACTGACCATGCACCAAATAAGGTTTACAGTCTTCCAAAAGTTGCATATCATAATAAGTTTTCATTTCAGGAGTTAAGTGATTTCCTGAACTGTTAGCAGTTGTAACATTGACATTCAATGCAAACAACTGTAAATTGATAATTTTATTAGTCATAATATTTCCTCTTTTCTTTTTTTAAGGCAAGAAGAAAAATATTATTTGTTTAGAAAACTATCTTCTCGCCTCGTTGTACCCTCTTGCGAATTTCTTTTAAGTCTTCCGCTGTAAATTTAGAAGGGTCGGTTTTTGTAATTACACCGACAGAAGAAGATTTAACACCGTTTTCTTGCGGTCTACCCTTTTGTGCAAGGATATTGTCAACCGCCTCTTGTTTGCCACGCTGTAATGCAGTTTGCATACCGCTTGCAAGCAATTCATTGTAATGAGTTGTAATATACGCTTGCTCCATCGAGCATTCAAACATCGGATTTGACAGCATTGCTTTGAAAGCAGGATTTTGTAACTCTGTTTCAAGTTCAAAGTCAGGGAACTTTCCTTTTAGTTCTTCTGCCTCTTGAATCCATCTTTCATAAACTTTTCGTGCTTGTTCCTCTTGTTGCAATCGTTTAAGCTCATCATTCTCGGCTTGAGCTTGTTTCATCTCTTTAAGTACTTCAACAGGAATACCTTTTTCCATTGCCTCTTCTTCATAGATTGAATCGTCATCATTCAATGCTTCAAGTATCGAGTCAATATCGTTATCCGTCTTGTACTTCTCGGCAATTTTAGGCATGACCGACTTATAACGGTCAAGCTCTGCTTGTACATCTTTTTGATTTTTAAAGCGTTTATCAAGTGCACTTTTGAATTTTGCTTCATATAAATCCTTGTACTTGCCATTAATGAGTTCCTCAAACTCCGCTTCTCTGTCGTTTGTGGTGTCTTCTTGCCCTTGCGGTGCATTATCGACATCATCAGCCTGTTTGCCATATTTGACAATCGGCTTGCTATTGCTCTCGGCGACTGAGCTATTTCCAGCCTGTGAGTTACCCTGTGCGTTTGCAACCGCACCTTCATCAAACAAATGAAGATTGATAACCTTTTCAATTAATTTTGACATATAACTTGTCCTTTCAAATTTCTGTGATTAAGTCACGACTCTTTATGTTTATTATATTGATTTAAACCCTGTTTCTCTACCACTACCAACTAAATAAATTTAACATAGTCAGGGTAGTTGTAAGCAACAAGTTTTAATCCGTATACAATAAGGTCAAACCAGTGTTCAATCTGCTCGTTTATCTCGCTTTTAGGGCTTGCCTTAATATACAACTGCCCCGCCGTTTTTTCTATCTTTATAGGCTTTTTAAATTGACTTTCGGGCAAATCCTCTAACCTGTTTACCAGTGTTTCAACAAGTATTGATACCGCCGAACAAACAATATCTTTTCCGTCAAGCGAAAATCCGCAATGACCGCTTATCTCTAATTTAAAATTTTTGCCTTTTGAATATCTGATTTCTGTCATATAATCACTCTCTCGGAGCGGTACTTTGTGCCACTCTTTCCCTCGCTTGCCTTGTTACTTTCGGTTCAGTAGTTTCTTCTTTCATATCCACCTTGCCTTTTGGTTTAATCGGTTGACCGTCACTGCTCGGCATTACGCCGCTTTGAACACCTAACATGCTTGAAAGTTGTGCCACTTGTGCTTGTAACTGCTGAATTGTTTGAAGCATAGTCCCGTTTTCTTTAATTTTTTCAATAACTTCATCTTTTTGCTTAAAGTCAAGTATTGAAGCACAAGCAAGTGCAGCGTCAGCGTTTTGAGGATTAAAAAACTCTGCCGAATACAATTGCAATGCAAGTTCATTGTTAGACATTTTTGAGTATGGACTTTCTTTTTCGGCGGTGATTTCAATATCAAAATAAGGTGTCCTCTCACCGCCGTCAACACCGTAAGCCTCGCCCATAGACATTGTTTTCAATTGTGTGTTATCAAATACCGCAAATGAAAACTCCTCGTTTTCGCCTGTCAACCTGAATGTTCGAGGCAAGGCATAGAATTGTCTAATTAATTCAACCACTAAATAGCAAATCTTTTTATATGCTCTGTATGAGGCTTTGTTCATATCTCTTGACATCTTGCTTGCCGCCTCTTGCATAGCAGAAATTGCACTCGCCGCCGTAACACCGCCGGTAGTACCGCCTTGTGCCACATCTCTGTTACCGCTCGTTTCTTTCATCTCATCAATTTTCATTTCAAGGTAGTTTAAATAGTTACCGCTTATTCCGTTTGTTGCAATAGGTTGTAATTGGTCTGTGCCGACAGGACCGTCAATATGAACAATCGGTTTTGTTAAATCCAAAAATTCTTCTTCATTAATTCCGCTTTCATCGCCTCTTGCAAAATATCTCGGTGTAGAACAAACAAGTGCGTTTTTAAGCACAGCCTGTGAAAGTAAATCTATATAAGCCTGAGGGTCTTTGCAAATATCTATGTAACCAAATCCGACAGGCGTATCTTCTTCGGGGAAAAGCACATCAGGCACAAAAGGATACATTCCGTGTTCATACCAACCTGTATCTTTGAAATCGTCATCATTTTCAGTAGCAAAAAGTACAGTTTCGTTACAAAACTTGCAATAATGTAATAATCCGTCTTTCTTGTAATACCAATCAATGACAAGCGATTTATCCTCAGTTGTAATATTTTCATCGTGTACATACTCGGTCAACAAAATACCCGAAGAATTACCGAGTTTTCCTCGCAATTGCTCAAACTGTCTTTCAAGCACATCATTGTCAACGAGCACTGCATGAAACAAATTCGGACTGTCCTGAATATCCGTAACACCCGGTTGCCAAGCAAGGTTTAACATATCGACTTTTTTAATGTCAATATCGCCTATACCGTTCAACTTATCAGGGTTCCAGAAAACACCGTAAAAAGCACACCCTTGTTTAAGTTTGTACCACCAGTTGCGGTCATACGCTTCCTCAAAACCGTTTTGTTCGAGCACAATAGGTACTATTGATGACAATGCTTTTGCCATCTCAACATCATCTTGCTGTCGTGGCAGAATATTAGGACAAGGGTAAGAGTCCATTGCGTCAGCGTGCTTATTTGCCAAGCAGTTAAACAGCCAAGCCGAAACAGGCTCAACATCGTTACTCTTTTTATCTCTTATCTGCTCCCAGTGCCGAAGTTTATACCAACGCTCATTAGAGATTATTCTTTTATCAAGTGCAGATTTACCGTTATGATATTTTCTAAAAGTTTCAAGTGCAACTCTTATCTCATTCTCGCCGATTACTTCTTCACCGCTATTATCACTTGACTTCTTAACGCCAAGCGTTTCAAGTGCCGAAGCCGAAATGTAAGGATTATAAGAATTAATCATTGAGTTAGGATTTTCGAGTTGCTCTTTGTCAACAACAATTTTTTCTTTGTTTTTTCGCATTTTTATCTTCCTCCGAATTTGTAATATGATAAAGGTTTAACTTCGTTTACATTTAAGTTTAATGGGTCGTCTTCCAAAGGTTTTTCAACCGTTTTTTGTCGTGGTTTAATAGGTCGGCTCATACAAAAATACCTAAATTCATCTGCAATATGGTCTTCCATCGAAGTATCAAGGTCTTCGGGCTTTGTCGCTGAATACAATAAAAGCGGAATAGTTCTTATAAAGCCTTTGCAATTTTTAAACACATACATCATCGGAAAACCGTTATCATCAAAAGCCAACCTGTAATGACATTGTTGCCAGCCAGGTATTCTCTGATTATCGCCTTTGTCAAAATATACTTTGTGTTTTGCTGCTATCTCTGCTATTGATTCACCTGTCTGTGCGTTCCATATTGCAGGGTCAGCAACTCCTAAAATTCGCTTACCTTTAAGCCACCTGTGTTCAGTTTCAATCCTGTGTATCTCTGTAAATTGCTTTTCAGCCGTCCACTTTACACCCTCATTTGCGGTTTCAGTACAGCCATATAACTCTAATATCCTGTAAATAAC
>CACYEQ010000063.1 GCA_902773485.1 Oscillospiraceae bacterium | reverse complement strand
TTATTTGTTTCAGCAATTTATTTTACAATTCCTATATTATAAGACCGATTTTTCGTCATTAGTTGGTCCATATTGGTTGCCTTGGTGTGGATTCGTGTTTACCATGGTATTATCATTCTTATTATCATTTTTATTATTGAAAACTAAAGTTGGTCGATTTTTAATTGGATAACACTTTTATGCCTGCCAATAATAAACGAATAGCAAAGAACACCATAATGCTATACATCAGAATGTTTCTGATGATGGCTGTTGCTTTTTATACCTCAAGGGTTGTTCTTAAAGTTTTAGGTGTAGATGATTACGGCATTTATAATCTCATAAGTGGATTTGTAACTGTTTTTTCTTTTGTAAACAAGGCTTTAGTTTCTGCAACTCAAAGATATTTGAATGTGGCTTTAGGAAAGCAGGATGATGATTTGTTCACGAAAATCTATAGTATGAGCATCAATATTTATTTATTGCTGTCTGCTATTATCCTGTTGGTTGGAGAAACGGTAGGTCTATGGTTTATTAATACGCAATTGAATATTTCACCTGATCGTATGTTTGCGGCCAGATGGGTTTATCAGTTTGCCTTGTTTATGTTCGTCTTTAGAATATTGAGAACTCCGTACAATGCGGCAGTAGTTGCTCATGAAAAGATGGATTTTTATGCTTATATCAGCATTGTTGAGGCCGTTTTGCAATTGTTAATCGTGTTTTTGATACAAAATACATCTTTAGACAAACTCATTGTTTATGCTGCTCTTATGCTAGCCACTGTAATTATTATTACGGTGGTTTACAGAGTGTATTGTACAAAAGAATTTAACCAATGTTTATTCAGACTATTTTGGGACAAATCACTATTTAAAGAACTCCTTGGTTTTTCTGGTTGGAGTTTACTTGGTCAAATTGCTGTGATTGGGCGAACTCAAGGAGAAAATTTTCTTATTAACCATTATTTTACTGTTGCAGCAAACGCCGCGAGAGGCGTGGCAACTCAAGCTTCAAATGCCACGCATATGTTTGTTACCAATTTTCAAACGGCATTTAACCCTCAATTAACCAAAACTTATGCTGCAGGAGAATCTAAGGATCATCTCAACTTGTTGTTCAGATCGTCTAAATGGTCTTACTTTTTAATGCTAATCGTGATGCTTCCTGTGGCCTTCAATGTCGAAGCGCTTTTGGGCGTTTGGCTTGAAGAGGTTCCTGAGTTCACGGCATCGTTTTGTGTTTTGGGGTTGATTTCGTATTTGGTCATGGCGTTAAGTTCTCCTATCACAACATCAATTTTTGCACATGGGCAAATTAGAAACTACCAAATTGCATTATGTGTTGTGTTTTTCATTGGGCTGTTATTAAGTTTTTTGGCGTTAAAGATGGGTTTGCCTCCTTATTCAGTATCGCGGGTTAGTATCATTGTCCAAATAATGATGCTATTAGTTCGACTTTATTATGCTAAAAAAATGGTTAAACTTCGCCTGCGAGAATATTTTTCGAATGTTCTTCTTCCTGTTGGTATAGTTACCGTTGTCTCATTAACCATTCCTTTTGTTTTACATATTGTTGATAAAAACAACCTATGGATGACCTTTTTGTATTGTATTGCAGACATGTTATGGGGTGTGGTCATTGTTTATCTGTTGGGATTGAATCGTACAGAAAAACGTTTTGTTTCTCAAACAATAGAAAACTTAAAACATAAAATTATAAGATAATATGTTATTGTTGTACATAATAAAAGAGTTTGTGTTGTCAAAAAAAAGCAAAAAGCCTTTGCGGTCTACTAGATTCTATAAAGGTTTTCACTTTTATTTCTCAACGGATAAAACTGATAAAAAAGGTTTGATTCAAGTTTTTGTTGAATCCAACAAACTATCTCAATATTGGCATTGTTTCCCTGATCCCTATTTTCGTTTCGGAATGTTTATGAAAGACTTTGGGGACATGGAGTTGATGAAAAGTTTTATTCCACAATCGGCTTATTCGAGATATGCTACAGACAAAGATCCCCAATATCATATTTTGATTGATGACAAAATACTATTTCATAATATTATGAAGATGTATGGATTGCCTGTTCCAGAACGTTTTTTTGTTTTTCAAAATGGGGTCTTCCGAAAAGATGGTATAATCATATCAGACGAGAAAGTTGATGAGATAATTGGAACTATCACAGACGAAAGGATATTTATCAAACGCTATCGTGGTGGCGCTGCTAGTGGTGTTTCTATTGCACTTCGTGAAAAAGATGGTTTTATTAACAAGGATGGAAAACGCTTAACTGCTGCAATGAT
>CACYEQ010000062.1 GCA_902773485.1 Oscillospiraceae bacterium | reverse complement strand
TAAACATAAATTTTTTATTGTTTACGCTTACAGGCTCACGCTTTGTTAAATCAAGTTTGATAACCGATGAGTCAACATTAGGCGAGGGCATAAAAGAACCGCGTGAAACATCAAAAAGTTTTTCTGCTTTTGAGTAAAAACTTACCGCTGCGGTAACGGCACCGCAACTTCTTGTGCCACATTTTGCTGTAAGGCGAGTCGCCGCCTCTTTTTGCACCATAACGGTTATTGAGTTTATCGGCAGTTCGCTTTCTAACAGTTTCATTAAAATAGGCGAGGTGATGTAGTAAGGTAGATTAGCACAAATAACAACCGACATATCGGGAAATTTTTCGGCAATTAACTTTTTAAGATCAATTTTCATTGCATCGCCGAAAATTATTTCTAAATTGTCAGAATCGCAGAGTGTATATTCCAAAACAGGTTTTAACCGCTCGTCAAGTTCAATTGAAATTACCTTTTTGGCAACCTTGCAAAGTTCGGTTGTAAGCACACCGAACCCCGGTCCTATTTCAATTACGCCTATATCTTTGCAACCTGAAAGTTTCGCCATTTCGGGGCACACGGCGGGGTTTATTAAAAAGTTTTGACCGAGTTGCTTTGAAAAAGAAAAGCCGAATTTTTCAAGCAGGTTTTTTATAGTTTTTATATTGGTTAAACCGTCCATAAATTCTTCTCCGTATTTATTATTAGATTAATTCTAACATATTTTCAAAAAAAAATAAAGTAATTATTGAAAATTTGCAAATTATATTGTAAAATATAATTGATATTATATTCGGAGGATATTTTAAAATGGCTTCAAGGACTGATAAAAATAATTATTATTTGGATATTGCTCAAACCGTTAGCGAGCGAGGCACTTGTATTCGAAGGAATTACGGTGCAATTATTGTAAAGAACGACCAAATTGTATCAACAGGTTATACAGGCGCTCCGAGAGGAAGAAAAAATTGTATTGATTTGAACTATTGTTCAAGAGAAGAAAAAAATATCCCCTCGGGTGAGAGGTATGAACTTTGCCGTTCGGTTCATGCAGAAGCAAACGCAATTATCTCCGCTTCTCGTGACTCTATGATTGACGGCGTTTTATATCTTGTAGGAACTGATTTTAAAACCGGAGAGTTAGTGCCGAACGCAACAAGTTGCGCTATGTGCCGAAGGTTGATAATAAATGCGGGAATTGATAAGGTTATTATTCGCAATACGTCGACAGAATATACGGAAGTTATTGTTAGGGATTGGGTTTTTAATGACGATACTTTATTTTAATTAAAACGGGGTACATTAATAATGTACCCTTTTATACAATTTAGGTGATTTTTATGTCTGAAAAGAAAAAAAGGCTTGAATACTTAGTCGATTTCTTAAATAAGTGTTGTGATGAGTATTATAATAAAAATAATCCATCAATTTCTGATGCGGAGTATGATAAACTTTTTGACGAGTTGTCGGTGCTGGAAAAAGAACTGGGTATTTTTATTCCTAATTCGCCGACTAAAAGAGCAGGTTATGAAGTTTTATCGGAACTTAAAAAAGTTAAGCATAACATTCCGCTGTTATCTTTGGAAAAAACCAAAAATGCCAATGATATTCACAGTTTTGTTTTGAAGAATAACGGTTATTTAGGGCTTAAAATGGACGGGCTTACCGTAAAAATAGTTTATAGAAACGGCGAACTTTTTGAGGCTTCTACCAGAGGCGACGGTGAAATTGGAGAGGATATTACTCACAATGCAAAGGTTTTTAAAAATATTCCGAAAAAATTGCCTGAAAATGTTGATTTTACCGTTTCAGGCGAAGCGTTTATTGATATTCCGACATTTGAGCGAATAAACGAGAATATTGAAAATGATGAAGATAAATATTCAACCCCAAGAAATTTAGCGTCAGGCTCGGTTCGACAGTTGGATTCGGAAATTTGTGCCAAGAGAGGCGTTTCGTTCTTCCCGTTTAATGTGCTTGAAGGGTTCGCAAAAATTGACAGCAAATCAAAAAAACTTGATTTGCTTGAAAAATTCGGCTTTGACCGTCTGCCGACTAAAAGTATTACAAAAGAAAACTCGGCAGAGGAAATTGAAAAATATATTTTCGAGTTAAAAGATATTGCCTCTCAAAAAGGTTACCCGATTGACGGTGTTGTTTTCACTTATGACAGTATATCTTTTTCAAAATCACAGGGTAGAACCTCTCACCATTTTAAAGACGGGATTGCCTATAAATTCGGCGACCCGCAGTTTAAAACAACCTTAAAAAATATTGAGTGGAATATATCAAGAACAGGACAACTTACTCCGATAGCGCAGTTTGACGCGGTTGAGATTGATAATACGATCGTTGAAAAAGCCTCGCTTCATAATATGAGTTTTATTGAAGATTTAAAATTAAAAATCGGCGATGAAATCCTGGTTTCAAAGCGGAATATGATTATACCGCACATAGAAAAGAATTTATCTTTCGATGAAAACGAAGAGTATTTGCTTGATTATCCTAAAATCTGCCCTGTTTGTTCAGAGCCTACAAAGGTTAATATTACAAAATTACAAAACAGCCCCGTAAAGGTGCTTTATTGTGTGAATCCCAATTGTGCAGGCAGAAGAATCAAGAAGTTTACACATTTTGTGTCAAAACAGGCGATGAATATTGAGGGACTTTCTGAAGAAACGCTTAAAAAATTCGTTGCCGAAAGATTTATTAAAAATCTTATTGATATTTTCAGCCTTTCCAAGTTTAAAGAACAGATAATTTCAATGGAGGGCTTTGGTGAAAAATCATTTGAAAATTTAATTTCATCTATAGAAAATGCTAAAAAAACAAGGCTTTCAAATTATCTTGTCGCTATGAATATACCGTTGCTAGGCAAAAACGGTGCAGGAATTATTGAAGAAAAATTTTCAGGTTCTTTAGATAAGTTTTTATCGGCGATAAATGAAAATTATGATTTTACAAGGATTGACGGATTTGGCGAAATTATGAGCCGAGAAATTCATAAATGGTTTGAAAACTACGAGAATAAAATCGAGTTTTGTGAAATTGCAAAGTTGCTTGAATTTGAAGCAGTTTCCGTATCATCAGCAGATGAAAGCAATATATTTTTCGGCAAAACCGTTGTTATTACAGGCTCTTTTGAAGAGTTTTCAAGAGATGAGCTCGGAGAAAAACTTAAAGGTTTTGGTGCAAAAGTAAATTCATCGGTTTCCAAAAAAACAGACTTTGTTTTGTGCGGCGAAAAGGCGGGCAGCAAACTTGCAAAGGCGAAAGATTTGGGCGTAAGAGTTATAGAACAGCCCGAACTTTTGTCGATTTTAGCGGAGTTGTAAACCTTGCACAAAGATTTTGATGAAAATTTGATTATAAAAAGTGCTTTTAATATTTTTAACAAGTGTAAATAAAAAGATTAACAATTTTTTTAAAATGAATTGACATTTTTTATGTTTTGATATATAATTAGTGTAGTGAAATAAGCGGAGGTATATTTATGAAAATTACAAAAAGAATTTTTAGTGCAGTTGTTGCTTTGATTATGGTTATGGCTGTTACTGTTTGTGTTTCTGCGGATTCTAATTTTAATCAGGCATCTGCAAGTGAAGCCAATTTAGTTATTGGTACAGTCAATATAACTCAGGCAGGCAGTGTTACTGTTCCTGTAAAATTAAATAAAAATCCGGGAATTTATGCTTTGAATCTTCAAATAAAATATGATTCAAGTTTAACATTCAGTTCAATTTCTGTTTCGACTGAAATGGCAAAAAATGTGGGATTGAATCATAGTGTTTCAAATAATGTTATTACAGTGCTTTTAGAGTCGGTTAATAATAACTCCACTACGGGCATTAAAAACTTTACCGCTACCGGAACTTTATTGAATATTGCATTTACTTCTAATTATACAAAAGGCAGTTCTTTCCCTGTTGAGTTTACAAAGATTGACAGAAAGAGCGTTGTAAATGAAGAAGTTGAGGATATTACGGATTCTCTTACTTATTGCGACGGTGGGGTAGTTTGCTCTTCTGTTACAAAGCCTACTGCTCCTGTAATCAGCAAAGTTGCTTATTCTGCTGCAAACAAAATTACAGTTGCTTGGAAAGCATCAACAGGTGCAACTTCTTATGATGTTTACAGAGGAACAACTAAAATTAAAACAGTAACAGCCACTTCTTATGTAGATACTGTTAAAACAGCAGGTACTGTTAAATATCAGGTAGTTGCTAAAAACTCGGCAGGTTCTTCTGCAAAATCAGCGGCTAAAT
>CACYEQ010000061.1 GCA_902773485.1 Oscillospiraceae bacterium | reverse complement strand
CGAATGAATACGGCATTAAGATTATCAGTTCAATGGGTGCAGGAAATAAAATCAACCCCGAAATGTTTGAGGTTGCCGATATTTATGAAACCAGCATTTGTCCGCTCGCCCGTGCTATGCGCCGAGAATTAAACAAGCGAGGAATTAAGCATTTAAAAGTAGTTTTTTCAAAAGAAAAAGCACTTACACCTCAAAAAAGCAATGAAATCACTTCAAAAAGGCAGGTTCCCGGTAGCGTTTCGTTTGTACCTTCTGTTGCAGGGCTGATAATCGCAGGCGAAGTTATAAAAGATTTATTAAATTTAAAGAATTAAAAATGCGACTTTTTAAAGTCGCATTTTTGTTATTTGAAATATTTGCCGAGAACTTTTTTTCTTGAAGCGGTGAAAGATTTAATGTTTTTATCTAAATCAACATCGCTGTTTACAACTTTATAAGCCGTTTTTTCACGCTTGTAAATGCTTGTTTTAACTTCCGATTTATACTTTTTGAAAAGCGAAAGAATATTATCCGCCGAAAAAACGGTATCCTTAGTTTTATTGTACCTGTCTTTAATCTCATCATAAAAACAGGTCATCATTTTTTCAAAAAGCATTGACGGTGTGTCGGAAACATAATCTCCTTTATCAGCATTACTTTTATCGGGAGCGAGAACTCTTTCGTAATTGTCGATTTTACCGTTGGTATTAAGCCCGAAAGAAGATGTCGCATTAAATAATACAGGAGTCCAAACTTTGCCGTCGGCAGTTTCGAGCATTATGTTGTTTGAAACATTATCAGCGGCACATAAATTATAAACAGTAATAATATAATCTATGGTTGCGTCGACATCAAGGTACTGCGAAATTCCGTTTTTGAACTCATCGCCGTCGGTCGAGTAAACAAAGTTTATAAGGTCGTTCAGTGATTTAAAAATCCACTCATTTTTTTCAATTATTTCACTATCTTTTAACTCATCTTTGTAGTTTTTCGGCAAATTATAGTTATATTCTACTTGCCAAGCACCTTTTTCATCTGTTTCGGCTTTAAATTTTGTGTCGCTCGAAGAATACGAAGCGTTTACAACTGCTTTCAAATCAGTATCTGTTTCTTCATATATCGGAGCAAACAACCGATAGATTCCCGCAAATGTGTTGTTCACATACATTAATACAGGCTCGCTTGAAAGTGTTCCGTAATCTCCTGAAATTTCTTTGTTTGCCGCAAAGTAACTGCTGCGAACTTGCTTAAAAATTTCATTTGCAACGGTGCTTCTTAAATTGTAGAAATCATAATAATTACCGAAAAGCGACCAGGTTGATCTCTTGCTTAAATCTTGCATTAGATTTAAAGTTGATTCTTGTTCAAAATCCTTATCGTCGTATAGAGTTATATTGTAATTATGCTTAACATATCTTGATGTGTTTCGGTCGGCATATTGCATTTTAACATATTTCTCTATACGCTCACCGTTATAATCATAAGTCATAATCCCTTGTGCGGTCATATTTCTATCAACATCAAATGGTGCACCTGAAAAATAAAACTTTTTCATTTTTGATTTTGGAAAAATCGGATAAGAAACCTCTTTTTTACATCTTTTACAGGTTTTTATTTTTTCGCCGAAATCAGTTTCGCTCGATTCGGTTTTAAGTAATTTTTTACCGTAATTATGACCCAAAGCATCAGTATATTTTGTTCTCAAAACTTTTTTGCAAAAAATACAAGTTGACTGCGTATAACCCTTATCTGTGCAGGTTGGTTTTATGACTTCGGTTTGGTAAATATGATAATTTTTCAAAAACAATAAAGTACCTATACCTAATACAACAAGTATAGATATTAAAACGATTAAAACTATTTTTGTCTTTTTGCTTAATTTGTTGTCTTTTTCTTTAAGTGAAATTTTTTGCATAATATCTCCGTAAATAGAATAGTTTAATTATAGTTTATCACTAAAATTAAGCGTTGTCAATTAGCATTATCCCCAAAAAACAAATAAATTATATTTATTACAGATTTGTAAAGAATATTTTTACTTTTTCTATTGAAAAATGAAAAAAAATATTGTAGAATAAATTAAACATAGATATTGAAAGGGAATGAAGGATTATGGTAAAGAGAATAATTTCTGTTTTTGTCAGTTTTTGCATTTGTTGCGGAATAGGTTTTACCTCGTTTGCTGAAGACGGTGAAAATCCGGAATTACAACCGACGGATTTAAGCGAATGTACCGTTACTGTTGCAAATTCAGAATATACTTATACCGGGGCTAAAATTGAGCCAAAAGTTACCGTAAAATACAATAAAACAAAATTTATTCTTAACACGGATTATACTGTAAAATATTATGATAATAAAAATGTTGGCAAAACCACAGTAAAAGTAACTGCTGTTAAAGACAGCATGGTTTTAACAGGTAAGCAGGAAATTAGTTTTAAAATAATCGCAAAAGATATTTCAAAACTATCTAATAAAACTCTTTCAACTGTTAAATTTGTATATAACGGACAGGCAAAAAAACCGACTGTAACATTTAACGATAAAAATTACAGTCCGAAAGCAGGCACCGATTATACAATCAGTTATAAAAGTAATGTAAATATCGGCACCGCAACTGCCACAATAAAGGGAAAAGGCAATTATAAAGGCAGTTTTTCAAAAACATTTAATATTTACCCTGATACTGTAAAATCACTTAAAGTATCAAATCTGAAAGATACAACTTTTACTTTAAGTTGGAGCAAGGTATCAGGCAATATAACCGGTTACAGACTTTACAGATACAACCAAAGTAACGGCACTTATTCATTAGCCGTGACCACAAAAAATAATTATTTTAATGTTTCGGGCAGAAGTCCTGCAACCGCTTATACATATATGGTACGCGCTTACAAAAAAGTCAGCGGTAAAAATTATCTTTCAGATACAGGCGTTTCAAAAAAAGTAACTTTGAAACCTGAAAGAGTAACCGTTATCGGCGGTGCGTTTAATGGTAAAAAATTCAATGCAAAATGGAAAAAGGTAACTTCCAGCGGTTATCAGTTGGCCTATTCAAAAGATAAAAAAGTTAAAAAAGGTGTAAAAATTATTGATATAAAAAACGGTTCAGCTACTTCCAAGAAGTTTAAATTAAGCCGGAAAAAGAAATATTATTTCAGAGTAAGGGCTTATGTAAAGGCAAACGGCAAAACGCTTTACGGTAAGTGGTCTGCTAAAAAAACCACTTCTTTTAATAATGTTTATTCATCTTTTATCACATATTTCAGCAGTCCTTTTGGCAGAACAACAAATATTAAGCGTGCTTGCAAATACATTGACGGAAAAATCCTTAATCCGGGTGATACATTCTCGTTTAACCGCACAGTAGGTCAGCGTACGGCAGCAAGAGGATTTAAAATGGCTACCGTTTATTCTGGCACAACAGTAGCTGAGGGTATAGGCGGCGGAGTTTGCCAAGTTTCAACCACTATTTTTAATGCGGCATTGCTTGCAAACTTGCCAATTTATGAACGCCATCAGCATACCATGAAAGTTCATTATGTTACCCCCGGTAGAGATGCTGCGATTTCTTGGGGTTCGTGTGATATGAAATTTAATAACAACACTTCTGATTCAATTAAAATTAGTGCAAAAGTTTATAACAATTCTAAAATAGTTGTAAAATTGCTGACAAATGCCGATAAAAAACATAAAAAAGTTAGATTATCGGTTTCAAGATCGGGTTCAACATATAAATTAACTCGAAAAGCAAGCGGTAAAGTTAATTACACTACTTATTCTACATATTAAGAATTAAAACAATCAAAACCACCCTTAAATGGGTGGTTTTGATTTGCTTTGTTAAAAAAATAAGGGCAAGCGGTTTGCCTGCCCTTAAAAAACAAATTTTATTCTTCCGGTAAATTTTCGAGATTGTGCCAAACATTTTGAACATCGTCGTTATCTTCAAGCATATCGAGCAGTTTCTGCATTTTTGCAACTGCTTCATCATCGTCAACACTTGTAAAGGTTGATGGATAATATTCTGCTTCGGCAGATACAACTTTATAACCTTTTTTAGTCATAACTTCGCTGATTTCACCGACTGAATTCGGATCGGTAATTATCTCGAATACTTCCTCTTCCGCATTAAAATCATCAGCACCTGCTTCGAGGGCAATTTCCATAGCCTCATCTTCATCTTTGTCCTGGGCCTCAACAACAACAAGCCCTCTTCTTGTGAACATAAACATAACCGAGCCTTGTGCACCGAGGTTACCGCCGCATTTATCGAAATAATGGCGCATTTCGCCTGCTGTTCTGTTGCGGTTATCTGTTAAGCACTCAACAATTACCGCAATACCCGATGGGCCGTAACCCTCATAAACGCAGTTTTCATAAGTTGAAGTGTCGCCCTCGCCAGAGGCTTTTTTAATAATTCTTTCAATGTTGTCGTTCGGAACATTTAATGATTTTGCTTTTGCAATACAATCACGAAGTTTTGAGTTTATATTCGGGTCGGGACCGCCTGCTTTAACAATAACTGACATTTCTCTTCCAATTTTGGTAAAGATTTTTGCTCTTGCGGCGTCATTTGCACCCTTTTTTCTTTTAATATTGTTCCATTTGGAATGTCCTGACATAGTTTAAGACTCCTTATTAATTTTTCTCAACCAAATTATTATATCATATTTTTTTGATTATTTCAAGGGTTAGCCGTCAAAATGAGAAATTAGATTGAAAAACGATTTTGAGCGGGTAGGGTAATCTTCTTCAATTCTGATTTTTTTTAAATTGACATTAATACTTTTATCCTGCATTTCTCTTGCCAACGAGTAAAAAGCAGTAGTTTTTTTGCGTTCTGCATTTGCAAGAGTTAAATCTTTATTGAAAGAAAAGATTTCTTGATTAAAATACAGTTTTTCAAGTTTTCTTGTAAAAGAAAAAACTGTATTGCCCAGCAAATTATTGAAACTTTTATTGATTTCGGGGTTGCCAATTCGGGCGGTTATGCTGTATAATATATTAAGTGTGTCCGAAACCTCTTCGCGACTTTTTATGAGCATCGGGTATTCACGCAAGTCGGCGGTAATATTGTCAGCGTCCGACTCTGACGGAGTTCTCGGCACCGAACTTATTCCTAAAAGGTAATCAGTCGTGCAACCGTAAAGTTCGCTTATTTTTATTAAAAAATCCAGACCGCATTCACGAATGCCTTTTTCATAGTGTGATAAAAGTGCTTGGCTGATACCCAGTTTTGACGCAGTTTCTTTTTGCGACCAGCCTTTTTGCATTCGGAGTTCTGTTATGTTTTTTGAAAACTCATTTTTCATTTTGTATAATCCTTTAATTTTTATTATACTGATAGTATAACAGAAATATTTAATTTTGTAAATAACAGAAAGGAATTTTTATGAAAACTTATACAATTCATCTTATACGCCACGGTATGACCGAGGGCAACAAAGTAGGCAGATATGTAGGAAGTACAGATGTTTCACTTTGTAATGAGGGTATTGAGGAACTTAAAAGATTGAAAGAAAAATATAATTATCGTAAGCCGAAATTATTTTTTTCATCTCCGATGAAAAGGTGTATTGAAACACTTGATGTTTTATACGGCGATGAGAATATTGATGTAATGACGGTTGATGGTTTGAGAGAGTGCAATTTGGGTGATTTTGAGGGAAAAACTGCCGAAGAACTTGTAGATGACCCATGCTATATGGACTGGGTCAGTCACGGAACAGCACCGACAAACGGCGAAAGCAACAAAGATTTTGCTACAAGAGTTTGCACCGCTTTTACAGATACAATAAGAGAAATTTTAAAAACGGGCGAAACCGAAGCGGTAATTTGTGCTCACGGCGGTGTTATTATGACTGCACTTGCGGTATTTGGCTTGCCGGAACGCAAAATGACCGATTATATGGCGAATAACGGCAGAGGTTTTACTATTCGAGTAACTCCCGGCGTTTGGATGCGAAGTGGTATGGTTGAAGTTTTATCGGAATTTCCGCTCGGGTCATCGGGCGAGCCTGATAATTCAATAAATCCTGTTAAAAATTCAAAAGAAAATCCTTTTGAAAACTATCAGCAGGAAGACCAACAGATTCTATGGCAGAATTACAATAAAAATAATAATTAAGTTTATAATATTCTGTTGCAATGAATTGACATTCTTTACGTCCAAAAAGAAAACAAAAAATACTCAATCGGAGTAAAAGGCAACGCAAAAGCGAAAAAAACACGTATTATTTTAAGAAATGTTTTAATTTGCAGGTATTAAAAAAAGATTGGAACATATTACAAATTAACTGCTGTTCATTTGTGCAAATGTACAAAAATTAAAAAAAGTATTGAAAACTATATAAATAAATATTATAATTTATTAAAACTATTATTACAAATAATTTTAGGGGTTTTATAATGATAGTTATTTTTTGTATATTACGCTAATCACTTTTTCACGTCGGAAATGAAATTGCACACGACAGTGAGGCAAATCAATTGTGCTTTGCCGAATAGTAGACAAAGGAGGAATAAATATGTCGACTACAAAAAAAACTTTAAGCGTTGTTTTAGCATTGGTTATGATAATTAGTATGTTTGTTATCGCACCAATAACCGCAAGCGCCGAAGTGGAAATTTCATCTATCGAAATCGATAATGTAATTGAACCGCAAGTTGGCGCACACCCATTTGCTCAGGCCGGTTTACCTACCAATGTAACACTTCATGAATTGGATTGGTATAATGAAACCGATAATCGTTGGATGGAAGACACAGACACTTTTGAATTAGGTAAAGAATATTCAGTAAAAATATTCTTGCAAGCAAATAGTGGCTATGAATTCCCTGTAAAAGGTTCTATGCCTGATGTTGCTGTAACAATCAACGGCAAAGAGGCTATAGTTACAGGCGGTTCAAACTGGAAACCTAATGAGGGCTTATGTGCTAAATTAACATTTGATTTAAACACAAAAATAACTTCGATTGAAATTAAAGACATTATTGAGCCAGTAGTAGGCGCAAAAAGGTCAAAGCAAGTTACACTTTCAGAAAATGTAAGCCTACATGATATCGGTTGGTTTAATGTTACCGATAAAACATGGATGTTAAAAGATGATGCTGCTTTTGAAGCAGGAAAAGTATATAGATTAAATGTATATGTTCAAGCAGATGACGGTTATAAATTCCCTGTAAAAGATTATATGGCTGATGTTACCGCTACAATTAACGGCAAACAAGCAAAAATTACAAATGGTACTTTTGCCGAAGCAGACAAAGGCTTTGTTGCTTCATTGGAGTTTTCATTAAAAATAGAAGTTAACTCCCTTGAAATTACAAATGTAATTGTGCCGCAAGTTGGTGCAAAACCATCAGATGTAGTCGGCATTGCTCAAGATTATATTTTAATTGATGATTACGGTTGGTATAATTTAACCGATCAAAATTGGATGGGAACAGAAGATACTTATGAATTAGGAAAACAATATCAAGCATTGGTATATTTAAAAGCAACTACCGGATATAAATTTGCTGTTAAAGACAATATGCCTGATGTTACTGCTACAATTGACGGTATGCCAGCAACAGTTGTAAGATATTCTTCTTTTGCTCCTGATGAAGCGTTAGTTGCAAAAATTACTTTTAGTTTGAAAAAAGATATTAGTGATTGGAATGTAACAGGCGTTGATGATTTAGTTTATAAAGGCAAGGCTTTAAAACACGAAAATATTATTATAATGGCTAAAGATGGTGAATGTGCAATTTTTACTGCAGAATATAAGAATAATATTAACGCAGGTAAAGCGACTGTAATTTTAACAGGTACTGATATTTATACAGGTACAATCGTTAAAACATTTACTATAAGCAAAGCACAAAATCCTGTTAAGGTAACTGTTAAAAAGAGCGTTAATGTTAAAGCGAAAAAGAAAACAACTATTAAAAATGTTGTGAACGTTAAAAAAGCACAAGGCAAGGTAACTTATAAAACTAATAACAAAAAATTTAAAGTATCAAAAGGTAAATTAATAGTTTCAAAGGGACTTAAAAAAGGTAAAACATATAAAGTTAAAGTTACAGTTAAAGTAAAAGGTAATAAAAACTATAAATCAAGAAAAATTACAAAAACAGTTAAAGTTAAAATTAAATAATGAAAAGCGGAAGCGTTTTGCTTCCGCTTTTTTAGTTTGCGCTAAACCGCCATTTAGTCGCCTATTGGCAACAGTTCCCCTCAAAGGGGCACCTCAGTTTATAAGTGCAAATTCTTAAAGTCATATCAAACTTCAACCCTGAGGCAAAAAATCTAAAAGTTTTATCTAACTTCTTGCCGAAGAGTTGCCAGTGCAGGCTCTGCGCGCCTTCGACTTTCGGGAAGGTGGCACACGAAGTGTGTCGGATGAGAGCAAACAAAAAATACGGCTTTTTAAGCCGTATTTTTATTATGCTATTATTTAAAATATCTGTTTAACATACCCTCGAAACCTTTGCCGTGGCGGGCTTCGTCTTTAGCCATTTCATGAACAGTATCGTGAATAGCGTCATAACCGAGTTCTTTAGCACGCTTAGCAAGTTCGAGTTTACCAGCGGTTGCACCGCATTCAGCCTCAGCACGAAGTTGCAAGTTTTTCTTTGTAGAATCAGTAACAACCTCGCCCAAAAGTTCAGCGAATTTAGCAGCGTGTTCAGCCTCTTCCAAAGCGGCTTGCAAATAAAACGCGCCAACCTCCGGGTAGCCCTCACGAATTGCCTGACGGCTCATCGCAATATACATACCAACCTCGGTACATTCGCCGTTAAAATTATCTTTCAAACCTTGATAAACTTCATCATCGATTTTGCCTTTTGCACCAACGCCGATAACATGTTCGCAAACGAAGTTCAAAGCACCCTCTTGCATAACAGTAAATTTCTCGCCCGGAACACCGCATTGCGGACACTTCTCCGGTGGAGTGTCACCCTCGTGAACATATCCGCAAACAGGACATACATATTTTTTCATAGTTATTTTTACCTCCGTAATAAGTGTTATTTATTCGTCAACTTCTTCAAATTCTTCGGGACCTACACCGCAAAGAGGACATGCCTCAGGTGCAGTTTCACCTTCGTATTCATAACCGCAAACTTTGCATACAAATTTTTTCATTAAAACGTACCTCCTTTTCAGTTTTCGCATATAACTTGCTATTATTGATTATAACAATAAACCGCCGAAAAGTCAATTAACTTTTTATGAATATTTTACATTAAAGAATGTTAATAAAGTGTGTTTTATTAAATTAATTGGATTTTGCAGATGATGTTTGCAAGGAAGAAGTATTTATTTCATTAGGAATTTGCTCACCTTTGTGGTCGATTGTGTAGTTGTTTTTGTAAATAAGCTCAGAAATCGGCACTATTGTGTAACCGTCGGCAAGCAGTTTTTCTATAATTTTCGGCAAAGCCTCAGGCGTGTGCTTTGCGGCATTGTGGAACAGGCAAATACTGCCAGGCTTAACACCCGAAACAACCTTGTTATAAATTCTGTCAGCGTCATAATCTTTCCAATCAAGCGAATCAACATCCCATTGAACGCAGTACATATTCATAGAACTCAGCGTGTCGATAAGGTTGTTTGTGTATTCGCCGTAAGGTGCGCGGTGAAGTATCGGTCGGCGACCTGTGACCGCCTCGATTTTATCGTTACAAGAGTTTATTTCTTCGCCTATTTGTTCGAGTGACAACTCGCTCATGTGAGGGTGAGTGTTTGAGTGATTCATAATTTCGTGACCTGCATTTGAGAGTTGCTTTACCGATTCCGGGTATTTATCTACCCAACCGCCGACAACAAAAAATGTTACTTTGATGTTGTATTTTTTAAAAATTTCAATCAACTTTTCCGTATCCTCATTCCCCCACGGTGACATAATTAGGGTACAAAATCTTTATAAAAGCACGAAACCAACCATAACAAAAGGCTTTTCGCCT
>CACYEQ010000060.1 GCA_902773485.1 Oscillospiraceae bacterium | reverse complement strand
TTAAACTTTTGAACAAAACCGATAAATCTATAAAAGTTATCGTCGGCGGAGCAGTATTAACAAAGGATTATGCAAAAATGATAAATGCTGACTATTACGGCGCTGACGCTATGGATACTGTAAGGATTGCCGAAAAATTTTACAGTAAATAAAAATACCGTCTGTTTTACAGACGGCAGACAAAAGAAATTTCATAATACAAACGCAAAAATAAGATACAATTTCTTTTGACAATATTATTATGATTGATTTTTGTTTGTTTATTCAAAAAAACTATTTTTAATTTGCGAGGAATTGAATTTTGGAATATTGGGATATACTTGATAAAAACGGTAACAAAACAGGAAAAACCATTGTTCGAGGCAGGCGAAGTTTAGCCAAAGGCGAATATCATTTAGTTGTTCATATTTGGGTTGTGAACGATAAAGGCGAATACTTAATTCAGCGTCGTTCCGATGATAAGCCTTTAATGCCGGGTGAATGGGCGGCAACAGGCGGTTCAGCCATAGCGGGCGAGGGTTCAAGACACGCCGCTTTGCGAGAACTTTATGAGGAGCTCGGAATCTATGTTCCCAGAAGAAAGATGATGCTTGTGCGTCGTCAACTTCGAAAGTATTCATTAAACGATATTTATGCGGTGCGTTGTAACATTCCCGCTCATAGATGTCGATTGCAAAAAGAGGAAGTTGCCGAAGTTAAATGGGTAACGCTTGAAGAACTCAAAAGAATGATTGATGAAGGCAAGTTTCATAATTACGGCAAATCTTATTTTGATATTGTTTATTCGGTTGATGATTATTTAAAATCTCATTCAAGGCAAAAATAAAAATACCTATGCTTTTTAAAGCATAGGTATTTTGTTTTATTCATCTGATTGTTCTGTTTCAATTTCAGAAATTTGATTGTTTTGAATAACATTCAGTGAAATTTTAGGTAAATCTTCGGTTTCAATCTGTTCAATAAGTGCTTTCTTGCGTTTTTGATTTTTTTCTAAATAATACAGAGCAATCAGCAAAGCAATACTCCCGATTGTTACAACATTGCCTAGAATAAAACCATCGGGGATATAGGTAAATTTGATTGTATGCTTGCCTTTGCTGACATCAATCGAGCAGAAAGCGTCGCTTATAGCGTTCACTTTAACTTTTTTGCCGTCAACATAAGCAGACCAGCCTTTTTCATAAGGAATAGAAGTAAACAATGTTCCGTCTTGCAAAGCGTTAACAGTACCTTCGATTTTTGTATCGCTGTAATCGGTTACATCAAGCATTTCATCGCTAAGTTTTGTGTATGCTTTTTCCCAAGCACCAGTATTAAGACTGTAAACATAATTCCTGATAATTCCCGCTTTATCTTCCGAGAAAGTAACATCAATTTTAATTGTATCGCCCTTTTTAGCATTACCTACGCTCGCAATACAACCTCTGTTATTCTCAAAACTTACAGTATCACCGTTATCGCCGATTTTTGCACTTACCGAATCTGCGTTTTCGGCGTTTACATATATATAAATAGGCGCATCATCTTCGGCAGTATAAACCAAATGAGCCGTAGGCGTTCCGCCGTTTGCGGTTACCATAGCATTGCTTCCGTCGTTGCTTTCAAGTGTACCGCTGTCGCAGGAGGAGGCATCATCGTCATAAGTATCTACCGATTTGAAAATATCTGCGCTGTATTCTTCTCCAATTGCAAGTTTTAGATACAGCAACTGGTTTTCAAATGTGTTATTATCAGTGTTTAAACGCAACTGCTTAATATCTTTATTTACCATATATCCGATTGAAAGCGGATACTTGTTTTCGTAAATATTTGAGGTACCGCTTTGATATTTGCCTTTAAAGAACGGCTGATTCATAGCGGTATCTCTCGCCATTATATATTTTACATTAAGAAGCGAATTTGCAACCGGAGTTTGCACCAAATATCTGAAACTGTTTGAACCGGGGTCAGAGGCCAAGCCGAGATATTTCATCATTGCAGAAACTTTGCAGTTAAGTTCTGAAGAAAACTGTGTAAGACCTCTGTATCCGTAAAGAGCAGGGTCGTTGCAAGTCCAATTGTTGTAAACTTCCATTCTGTAAAAGCCGGTATCTTCTTTCAAAACTTTGTTTTTGATTGCCTGCATATCGTCATAATTTGAATAATAAGTCGTTCTGTTTGAGTGGCTTACCGCTTTTACAGAGGTTACAGTATAATTGGTCATTTCAGCAAAAACAACAACAAAAAGCATTATTCCGCAGATTGCGTGTTTAACTTTGCCTGCTTTGTAAATTGCAAGGCAAACAGCATAAAGCGCAATTAAAACTATTGAATAATAAATTACCGTATAATCAAATTTATCGCTGTAAAGCTTTTCGGCCAGAATTAAGTATAATATACCGCCACCTGCAACGCAACCTATTTCTCTCGGAGTGATTTCTTTTAAATGAGTATAAGCCTCGCAAGCCATTGAAACCAAAACAAACGAGAATGCAAAAGAGAAACGGTATGGTAGTTCGTTGGGGTAGTGGTTGCCGTGCCATAAGAAATTAAGTTTGTTCCAATTGAAGCCGAGCATTAAGAATGATAAAATTACGCAGTTTAAAACTCTTTTCTTAACAGGAATTTTTTTGCAACATAAGAATAATAAACCTAAAACAACAGAGGCAACACCGCAATAAATATTAGGTAAACCGTCGCGTACGGTGAGCTCAACATTCGGTAAAAGGTTAGAGAATACATCTAAAATCGGGTTGGCAAAAGAGTTGTCGGTTGGACCTTGCTGGTCGATATAATATGTGTTTTGCATACTTAAATATGTCGGAATCAAAATTACCGCTGCAATACAACAGCCGATTACCGAGAACAAAACAACTTTTCCTGTTGTAACAGCACATTGCTTTGCACCTTTTGCCTGCGTTCTCGAAAAATAAAGAATAGGATAGTAAACTGCTAAAAACAGGCACATCATAACGCCAATATAGTAGTTTGTAGCCATCATTAAAGCGAGTGAAACAGTATATAATCTGAACTTACCTTCGTCAATAAGTTTATTCATTCCTAGTATGCAAAGAGGTAACAGCGCCATAACATCAAGCCACATCAAGCACCAGTAGTAACCCATTGCATAAGCCGAAAGCGCATACAATGTAGCAAAAGCAACCATACCCATATCGTCACGCTTAAACATTTCACGCAAGTAAATGTACATAAATGCAGAGCCGAGCGAAATTTTAAGAATAACAATAAAAGCCATTGCTTCTGTAAGATATTTTGAAGGAAATAATATAGTTAAATAGTAAAGCGGAGTGGCTGCATAGTAGGAAATAAGGGCGATAAAGTTTGAACCGCCACCACCTTCCCAAGTGTAAAGAAGCGAACCGCCGGACTGTATTTTTTCCTGGAATATTTTCATAAACGGAAAATACTGATGCCACATATCAATAACCATAATTTGGTTTTCGCCAAACGGATAAAACTGTGATTCATAAAACGCATAAATCATAAGGAACATCGGTACTAAAAAAGCGACAAACACAAAACGGTGTTTATAAAAAAACTTTTCCTTTTTTAACGGAGATTCTTTTGGATTTTTAAAAATAGAAGTCATTATTCTTCTCCTTTGTTTTTAAATATGAATAGTTTACTGAAAACATAGTTTAATATAACAACCAAAACATTTGCAAAAACTTTGGCAATAAGCAGGTTGAATTTTGCTATGCCTGCCAAGAAAAGAATTAAACTTTCAAGGCCAAAAGTAAGCAGTCTTGCGGTTGTAAAAGAAGTGAATTCTTTAAAAATTGTTATTAAAGAATAATCACGGCTGCCGAATACGATTATTTTGTTTGTAACAAACGCAAAAACCAAGGATATTATAAAGGCTATGGTGTTTGCAACGACTGAGAGTATATTTTGCTTAGGCGAAACATTGCTCATAGGTATTGAAAACGCCAAACACAAAAGCCAATATGAAATATAATTGATTACGGTAGTTACAACACCGTAAAAAACATAAGTTATCATTTCGTAATTAAAAATTTTCTGAAAAAACGGTATTTGCATTAATTTTTTTGAAATCTTTAAATTGCAAAACCATTTTATCGGTGCAAAGTTTAACATTGCGTTCCAAAAAGGTTTGTTATTTTCCATTATTTATCGCTCATATCCTTAATATTAGTTTCCCTTGTTATAAAAACAGGGCGGTTTTTAACCTCTATATACATTTTTGCTAAATATTCGCCGATAATACCAAGCGATGTAATAATTATTCCGCCGATAAAAAGCATTACCATTATAAGCGAGGTGTAACCCGCAAGAACTGCTTTTCCTAAAATCAACTTTTTAATAAATTCTACAAGCAGATAAAGAAAACTTAATCCGCTTACAAAAATACCAATAAGATTTATTATTTTTAACGGAGCGGTTGTAAATGCAACTATTCCGTCAACTGCATATTTAAACAATGACCAAAACGACCATTTAGACTGACCTGCGATTCGTTCAACATTTTTGAATTCAATCCATTTTGTGTTGAAGCCTACCCAGCAGAAAATTCCTTTTGAAAATCTTTGTTTTTCAGATAAATTGCAAACAGCATTTACCATTTCTCTTTTCATCATACGAAAATCAACTGCGCCGTCGATTATTTCAACTTCGGACATTTTGTTTATGATTTTGTAAAAAAGCCTTGAAAACATACTTCTGAGTTTTGGTTCACCTTTTCTTGAAACACGCCTTGCGGAGCAAGAATCATAACCCTCTTCAAAAACTGCTTTAAGCATGGTTTCAATAAGTTCGGGAGGGTGTTGCAAATCAGCATCAATCACCGCAACTGCATCAGCGGTCGAGGCTTTAAGACCTGCGTACATAGCCGCTTCTTTTCCAAAATTTCTCGAAAAAGAAATGTATTTTACATTTCTATTATTCTTTGCTAATTCTCTTATTTTTGGTAGGGTATCGTCTTTACTGCCGTCATCAACAAAAATAAAAGAAAATATGTAGCCATTTATTTTTGATACAATGTCGGTTGTTGTGCTATAAAAAAGGTTAATCATTTTGCCTTCGTTATAACAGGGAACAATTAATTCAACAGTTTTCATCATAAACCTCCTTTCAAATGATAATAAACATTCACTTTATTATACTAATTTTCTGCATGTATGTCAAGTTTTTAAGGTTTTATCTTTTACAATTTTTAAAGCAAAACAATAAGGGCCGCTTAAAGCAGCCCTTTGATTTTTCTTTTGATTAAAGTTTTTTAGCAAATGTGAAAACTTTGCTTGAAATATCTTTCTCATCACAAGAAAGAGTAAATGTAAACTTAACATTTGAATCTTCAGCAAGAGCAGAAACTCTTTCCAAAAATTCTGTAATCATATCAAAATCTTTTTCGCCCAAAATTTTGAATGTTGCGTCACAAAAAACGTCGGTTACATCATAGTTTCCTGCACAAATACCTGCCAAGAATCCATAATATGTGTCATAACCGTTTACACCGTACTCGTCAACATCACAGAGTCTTACTGCCGATGTAATATCAAATCTTAATGTATTTCCTTTTTCTATACAAACAACATTACCTTTTGAAGATTTTGCAGTTTCGTTAACGATTTCGATAAGTTTTTTTGTTTTACCTGATCCTCTTTTACCGATAATCAAATTAATCATATTTGTTCTCTCCTTAAAATTTATCTAAACCGCAAACAGCGGATTTAGTTGATTTTATGTAATTTATTCGCCAAGTCTTGCTTCAAGTTCTTCTTTTTCGTCCTCATAACCCGGTTTGCCGAGTAATGCAAACATATTTTTCTTATAACTTTCAACGCCGGGTTGGTTAAATGGATTTACCGCAAGCATATAACCCGAAATAGCACATGCCTTTTCAAAGAAGTATATTAAATAGCCGAGTTCAAATTCATCAGCTTTCGGCACTTCAATTATCAAATTTGGTACATTTCCGTCAGTATGAGCAAGAACAGTACCCTGAAAAGCCTTTTCGTTTACAAATGACATAGGTTTTCCTGCCAAGAAGTTAAGCCCGTCCCCGTCGTTTTCTTCTTTTTGAATTGTAATTTCTTTTTCAGGTTCTTTAATTGTTACAACGGTTTCAAATAAAATTCTCTGACCGTCTTGAACATATTGACCGAGCGAATGCAAATCGGTCGAGAAAATAGCAGAAGCAGGGAAAATACCTTTGTTATCTTTGCCCTCTGACTCGCCGTAAAGTTGTTTAAACCATTCAGCCATCATAGTAAATCTCGGCTCGTAAGCAACAAGCATTTCAACCTGTTTACCTTTTCTTAAAAGAATATTTCTAGAAGCAGCATATTTGTAACAGTCATTTTTGTCAAGGTCATCAACCAAATAAGCCTCTCGGGCTTCTGCCGCACCTTCCATTAGCTTATCAATATCACAGCCTGCAACTGCAATTGGTAGCAAACCAACTGCTGTAAGAACAGAAAACCTGCCGCCTACATCATCAGGCACTACGAATTCTTCGTATCCCTCTTCATCGGCAAGCGCTTTTAAAGTGCCTCTTGCTTTGTCGGTTGTGCAGTAAATTCTCTTTGTAGCCTCTTGCTTTCCGTATTTATTTTCAAGATAGTTTCTAAAAACTCTAAAAGCGATAGCGGGTTCGGTTGTTGTACCTGATTTTGAGATAACATTTACCGAAACATCTTTGCCTTCGCAAATTTCCAAAAGTTCAGCCAAAGCGGTTGAACTGATTGAGTTACCTGCAAAATAAATGTCCGGTGTATCTTTCTTTTTATTGTTGTAGTAGTGAGATTTCAAAAACTCAATTGCCGCTCTCGCACCGAGATAAGAACCGCCGATACCTATAACTACCAAAATATCGGAATCGGATTTAATTTTCTCAGCAGCGAATTTAATGCGAGCAAACTCTTCGTTGTCATAATCAACAGGAAGATCAACCCAACCTAAAAAGTCGTTACCCGGACCTTGTTTTGAATTTAAAAGATTATGAGCCGCAGTAACCTGCGAACTAATTGCCGAATATTCATCGTCCGAAATGAACGGTGCGGCAAATTTATTATTAAATTTAATTGCCATTGACATTTCCTCCTATAAGCAATTTTTAATATCTTTTCTATATTCTACTATAAAATAAACATATTTTCAAGCAAAAATATTAAATTTTAAAAAATAGTTTGAAAAAATGCCATAATAGTATTATAATTCAATTATACAGATATAAATAAAGTGAGGAAAAATCAATGAGAATAAGCCTTGAAACCGATTATGCGGTAAGAATTGTTTGGTGCCTTGCAAATTCCGGCAAACGCTTATCAGCTTCGATAATTGCAAAAAACACAAGAGTTACAGAAAAATTTTGTTTAAAAATTCTTCGCAAATTAGTAAGCAAGGGCATTGTTAAATCGTTCAAAGGGATAGGCGGAGGTTATGAACTAAATAAAAACCCCGAAGATATTACTCTCAAACAGGTAATAGAAGTTATTGAAGGACCTATTGTAATAAGCCGTTGCCTTGCCGATGACTATAATTGTGAACATCAAAGCGAGTGTACTTGTTATTTTCACAATGTTTTTTACGAAGCGTCAGAGCAAATGGCAAAAAAATTCGATTCGGTAAATTTTTCAACAAAAAATTGAGCTTACTTTTCAGCAAAAGGATAATATGTTTTTACGTTGTCTGTTTTTGTTTCTTTTGAAGGTGGAATACCGTATTTCTTAGAATAGGCCTTATAAAATGCAACATAAGAGGTGA
>CACYEQ010000059.1 GCA_902773485.1 Oscillospiraceae bacterium | reverse complement strand
GTTTCAAACTGGTTGTATTATGATAAATTGTATGAATCTAATATTAAGGCTATTAATAAAGCATTAGGACTTCCAGATTCTGTTTGGGAAAAAATAAACGGAACTAGTGCTTCAATGGGTGAACTGACATTGTCTTATAAGAACAAAGGTTTCTATATTTCTTGGACATATCATCCTGATTATGGTTTAGAAACATATTATTATTTATACTAAGATACAATCAAAAAAGAACGCTTGAAAAAGCGTTCTTTTTTGATTTATTTACTTTATTATGGGGTAAAGCTGAATAGTATTACCACCGTCAACTACCAATTCAGCGCCTGTAGTATTTCTTGCGTGTTCGGCGAAATACCACACTGCATCGGCAACATCACTGCCGACAGCGACATCGCCTATCGGTGTAAATCTCGACGGTACAGTTTTGTAAAATTCAGGATTTTTCTCCCATCTGTCTGTTTTAATCATACCTGGTAAAACTGCATTTACACGAATATTGTATTTTCCTAAATCAAGTGCCATTGCCCTCATCATACCGAGCTGACCGCTTTTTGATGCAGAATAAGCAATTCTATCAGGAATGGCCCTGTAGGCTGTGTTAGAATTAATAAAAACAATGCTTCCGCCACCTTTTTCTTTCATTCTTTTGGCGGTATGAGTGCAAAGGTTTTGCAAACGCTTTTAGGTCATACAGATATCAAAATAACTATGAATACTTATTGTGACGCTTTTGATAGTTTCCAAAATCAAGACATAGCAAAAGCAACCGACTATATGAACGGTTTGGGCTTAAAGATTGATTTTAATTCAGATGATACAAAACAAGTCAATACAGCAACCGACAAAACAAAAATATCATAAACTAAAAGACCGCTGACCGAAACAAGTCAGCGGTTTATATTTGCAAAATAAATAGAATAAATATAGCACTAAAAAAATGTTGACTAATGTTGACAAAAAACTTATAAAAATATATAAAAAATCAAGGCGAAAAAACAACCAAAAAATGCACCATTTTTAAAAACAAACTCCCAATAGTTCCCCAACAGAAAATCAGACACCTTGCAAACCCTTATAAATAAAGGCTTTTCGCAAATTCGTGTACGGTTACTCAGACCAAAAAGACGGTTTTTTAACCGTCTTTTTTATTTATTATATAAACACGACTGTTTTTATAGGTTTTTCAATATTGAAACTGAAAATTTCAATAAGATTATTTTGAATTTAGAATATCAAAATATCAATTATTTGATTTTTTAAATAGAATTCTATCGTATTTGTTGTTAAAAATCTTATCTTCTGTTATATTAGTAATAATTAATTTATCACTATAAAACTGTGCAAAAGTCAAAAAACTCGGAACGTTCCCTTTTAATAATCTTTTTGAGTTATCTTTCCAAAACTCCACACCGCCGTCAGTATCAAACAACAAACGGAACTCTATAATTTCACCATTATGCTTAACGATTTTTCCTTTACATTGATAATTATCGCTTTTATCACTTTTCACAACATCAAAATAAGAGCTTGTTTCTTTTGATACCCAATGCGTGTTTGGATAATCGCATGGCCTTTTACCGCTATATTCATCAGCCGAACCATGAAATCGAAGTGCTAAAAAAACCGCCAATGACACTATTAAAAAAATAAGAATAATTGCCAAAATCCTGATTTTTTTCATAATAGCACCTCGTTTTTTTGATTATTACCAAAGTTTTGATACTTGCTGCACATTACCATTAATTTTTTCTTTAATAACAATAGTTTTATTATTTTTTAATTTGTAAATCATTTTTTTCATTAAAATCGTCTGATTTTAGACATTGGATGTATCGAACAAGCAAATCTCTGTGATGCTTTTATTCTGCGAGTGAATTTTATATCATTTTCAAGATAATTTTTATACTTGTGTATCACTAAAACCTCGGTCATAAATACTGCCATGGGAATTTCAATACCATTAGGTTAGCAGTATTATTTAAATAATAGCATTCTCCATAGATTTTTCTTTTGTAACTTTTTCGCCTAAATAATTGGCAAATTTTTCTGTAAAAAAACTAAAATATGAAATTCCGGTACTTCTTTTAGTTTGAAAGTAAGGTAAAAATCCCCATAATGTAGAAGGAATTCCAATTACTATTAAATATAGGGGTCCAAAAATTAATGATTGAATAGTATGACCATATTCGTGAACTAAAAGTCTTCTACTTAATTCTTCATCTGGTATTTTATTCTCAATTCTTTTATCCTTCATTGGATTTGTTGTTGTAAAAACAAATAAACCTAATGATACACTTGATGAAACATTTCTTTCAGTTATAATTGCTCCGTGATAAAAATAATGTTCGTTTTTTATATTTATCAAAAATACTATAAAGCCTAATAATGTCTGAGTTATTCCCCAAGTGCATTGAATTAATATATATAATATGTTCTTCATTCTCATTTTAAACACCTCTTTAATTTACTATCTAACCATCATTTTTAATTTAAAGCTTATCTTTTCTTCTTCAACAGCATTAATTAATTCTTGCTTTGTTGTTTGAGTATATGAACTTTTGGTCTTTTTATTTTAAGCGTTATTACCGTTGCACGCTGAAAGCCAAAAAGCCTTTATAATTTATAATAACAAAAATATTTTTTCGTTTAAACGCCTCATATTTGAATTAATACTTCTATTTTTATCATATTTATAAAACTATACTTTTGTATAATAGAATTATTACTATTCATTTTTTCTAATACACATAAACGATTTTTGTCATATTCAAATTTGTGACTGAATTATCCATATTATACTCTTATTTTTCCTCACTTGTCAACCAATTGAGCACCAATAATTATAAATTAAAAGAATCACCCTTTGGTGATTCTTTAATTTGGCTCCCCCAGTTGGACTCGAACCAACGACCCTGCGGTTAACAGCCGCATGCTCTACCAGCTGAGCTATAGAGGAATATATATTAAGATTTGAACATTTTTTGAGATCCGATTTTGCTCCGTTGTAAATTGTTTAGAAACGCTCTACCTACTGAACTAATGGGAATATAAACCTAATCATTCAGCTAATCAATTTAAAAACCAAAATATTCACAAAACAACAAAACCAATAAATTATCAAACAGAGAAGAACCCAAAAGGTTCTTCCCTGTCTGTGTCGGCGACGATCTATCTTCCCGAGGCGTTACCACCTAAGTATTTTCGACGCGGGTGAGCTTAACTACTGTGTTCGGAATGGGAAC
>CACYEQ010000058.1 GCA_902773485.1 Oscillospiraceae bacterium | reverse complement strand
TCAAGACGTTATGTATCAAAAATAAAACAGGTTTTAGGTTTATAGGAGGTAAATTATGAAAAAGAAAGTTATTCTTCGCTGCCTGATTGGTGCAACTATCGGTTTAAGCATCAGCTTTATTATCACTCTTATTATTTCAGCAATCATTAACAAAAAAGAGTATTATCCTGTTGTACCGCAGCTTACAGCTCTTTATGGCAATGAACTGAACGCCGTAATGATTCAAACGATATGCTCTTTAATCTACGGAGTGGCGTTTGGCGGAGCATCGGCTATATGGGAAGTTGAAAATTGGAGCCTGTTGAAGAAAACTATTATGCATTGCCTTGTCACCTCTGTATCAGCGTTCCCTATTGCTTATTGTATGTACTGGATGCCACACAACTTTTTGGGTAGCGCGGGCTATATCTTCATCTTCTTCTTTATTTATTTTTTCATCTGGTTTAGTCAGTATTTTGCGATGAAGAAAAGAATAAAAGCCTTTAACGATAAAGTCAAAGCAGATTCTGTAAATAACTGATTAGAATTACTGCTACCAAGTGGTAAAATAAACATCCTTTATATAAATGATATGCACCTCAAAAGTTTCTAACTTTTGGGGTGCATATCATTTTTTCACCGAGCTTAATCTTTGTTTACAACAAACTTTTTATATATTCGATCTGTTTTTCGACTGATTCCGGACCTGTTCCGCCTGCGGAAATACGCTTGTTCACGCAGGTTTCAAGGCTGATTTCTTCATACAAATCATTTTCAAAAACATCTGAAAACTGTTTGTATTCTTCTATTGTAACGCTATCAAGCACTTTATCATTCGCAATGCAAAAGGCTACCAACTGACCGACGATTTTATAAGCAGTTCTGAACGCCAAGCCTTTTTTGGCGAGGTAATCGGCAAGGTCGGTTGCGTTAATAAAACCACCCTGTGCCGCTTTATACATATTCTCGGCTTTAACTTTCATTGTGGCAATCATAGGTGCAAAGTTTTTAAGGCATTGTTTAACCGTTTCAATGCTGTCGAAAACCGCCTCTTTATCCTCTTGCATATCTTTATTGTATGCTAACGGCAGCCCTTTAAGCGTTGTAAGCAACGCCATTAAATCACCGTAAACTCTGCCTGTTTTACCGCGGACTAGTTCGGCAATATCGCTGTTTTTCTTTTGCGGCATAATCGAAGAACCTGTTGTATAAGCGTCGTCAAGTTCGACAAACGAAAATTCCAGCGATGACCACAGAATAATCTCTTCCGAAAAGCGTGATAAATGCATCATAATAATTGAAATTGCACTCATTATTTCAACGCAAAAATCCCTATCTGAAACGCCGTCAAGCGAGTTTAATGTAATTCCGTCAAAGCCTAATTGCTCTGCTTCAAAATATCTATCGGTATCAAATGTTGTTCCTGCTAATGCACAACAACCGATAGGAGATAAATTCATTCGTTTAACCGCATCTTGCAGGCGCTCATAATCACGCGAGAACATCATTGCATAAGCGAGCATGTGATGAGCAAAAACAATAGGTTGCGCTCTTTGCAAATGGGTGTAACCCGGCATTATTACCGATTTGTTCTGCTCGGCCTTCTCAACAATCGCTTTAAGCAAATTTTTTATCAAATCGCCTACTTTTTTAACCTCATCACGCAAATACATACGAACATCAAGTGCAACCTGGTCATTTCGGCTTCTTGCGGTGTGAAGTTTTTTGCCTGTATCACCGACTCTTTTTGTGAGTTCTGCTTCGATAAACATATGAATATCTTCGGCATTCATATTAAACTGCAATTTACCGGAATTTAAGTCATCAAGAATACCGTCCAAACCCTCAACTAACACCTGCATTTCATCATTTGAAATAATACCTTGTTTGCAAAGCATTTTTGCGTGTGCAATTGAGCCGTTAATATCTTGCTTATACATTTTGCAGTCAAAATGTATTGATGAATTAAAATCGTCAGCCTCTTTGTCGAGCGCTTTTTGAAAACGCCCTGCCCACATTTTTTCCATAATATTAATTTAGTCTGCCCGAAAATACGGGCAGACATTTCCTTTCAAATTATTTAAGGTTGTTTTTTTCTTTCATTTTAGAAATAACGGTTACAGGCAAGCCGTAAAGGTCAATAAAGCCTTTGCTTTCTGCTTGGTCGTAAACATCATCTTCATCAAAAGTTGCAATCTCAGGATCATAAAGCGAGAACGGTGAAGTCACACCTGCATTGATAATGTTACCTTTGTAAAGTTTAACTTTAACATCACCTGTAACGGTTTTCTGAGTTTCTTTAACGAAAGCCAAAATAGCCTCGGTAAGTGGTGTATACCATTGTGCGTTGTAAACAATTTCACCGAGTTTCTGAGCAACGAGTGCTTTGTAATGCGAAGTTTCTTTATCAAGTGTAATTGTTTCAAGAATTTGGTGAGCCTGATAAAGAATAGCACCGCCCGGAGTTTCGTAAACGCCACGGCATTTCATACCAACAAGTCTGTTTTCAACAATATCCAAAAGTCCGATACCGTTTGCACCGCCTAATTTATTAAGCGTATCTACCACTTCAACAGCACCCATTTCTTTGCCGTCAATAGCAGTACAAACACCTTTTTCAAAATGCAAATTAACATAAGTAGGTTTATCGGGAGCCTGCTCGGGAGCAACACCCATTTCAAGAAAGCCCTCTTTTGAATACTGCGGTTCGTTTGCAGGGTCTTCTAGGTCAAGACCCTCGTGTGATAAGTGCCAAATATTTTTATCTTTTGAATAGTTTGTTTCTCTTGTAATTTTAAGCGGAATGTTATGCGCCTCTGCATAATCAATTTCTTCATCTCTTGATTTTATATCCCACTCACGCCAAGGAGCAATAATAGGCATATCGGGAGCAAACGCTTTAATAGCCATTTCAAAACGAACTTGGTCGTTACCTTTACCTGTGCAACCGTGACAGATAGCATCGGCACCCTCTTTTTGAGCAATTTCGGCAATTCTTTTGCCGATTGCAGGACGGGCAAAAGCTGTACCGAGCAAATAATCTTCATATTTTGCACCTGCCTGAACGCAAGGAAAGACGCAATCTGTTAAAAACTCTTCTGTTAAATCTTCAACATACAGTTTTGAGGCGCCTGTTTTTAACGCTTTTTCTTCAAGTCCTTCCAACTCGCTTGCCTGACCTACATTACCCGAAACTGCGATAACCTCACAATTGTTGTAATTCTCTTTGAGCCAAGGGATAATGATAGATGTATCAAGACCGCCCGAATAAGCCAAAACGACCTTTTTAATATTCTTCTTATCCATAATAAAAAGTCTCCTTTTTGTTAATTTCATTTTCTGTGCATAATTATACATAATAATGAATAAATTGTCAATAGTTTTGCGTTAATTTTTTTATTTTTATCAAAATAAACAAACTAAATAACCGCTGTATTTTTATTTTTATGGTATTTTACACATTTTATGCATATAATAATGAATAATATACAAAAATCGGTTTAAATCTGCGAATAATTATAAGTTTTATTAAAAGGATTGACTTAAAAGCCAATCCTTTCTTAATTTGTTTAGATTAATTATATATTATCATCTCAACTTAAAGCGAACATAAAAGCTTTAATAAATATATAAAAATCGTATTTTGATGTGCACACCAAAAAACCGACGGTTAAAACTGTCGGCTTTTGAATTTCCAGTGCAATGCTTGAATTGTCACCTTGTTTGTTGTGTAGGTTGACAATTTGGGCGTTTTGCTGTATATTATATAGCGGTGACCAAAATGACAATTAAACAGCAAGTTTTAAAAGTACTTTTAGAAAACAAAGGCAAAAGCGTTTCGGGTGAGGAACTCGGCAAGCAATTATACTGCTCTCGAAACGCAGTTTGGAAAGCAATAAAATCGCTTCGTGATGAAGGCTACAAAATAGTAGCGTCAACGAATAAAGGCTACTCACTTATTGAAGAAACTGCCGCCCTGACCGTCGAAACCATAAAAAAATACATTAATTGCGACTGTGAAATTACTTTGATTGACAAAATAGACTCTACAAACAATTTTATAAAGCAAAAAGCTGATGAGGGCGAAAAAGAAGGTTTTGTTGCAGTTGCTAAGCGTCAAACAGGAGGTAAAGGCAGGCTGGGGCGCTCCTTTTTCTCGCCCGAAAGCGGAACATATTTAAGCATTTTGCTTCGCCCCGATTTTTCGGCAGAAAAATCGCTTTTTATTACCACAGCAGCGGCGGTTGCCGTTTGCAGAACGATTGAAAAAGTTTCAAACAAGCAAGCGGGAATAAAATGGGTAAATGATGTTTTTATCGGAAACAAAAAAGTTTGCGGAATTTTGACTGAGGCTTCGGTCGATTTTGAAACAGGCGGTCTTTTTTACGCGGTAGTCGGTATCGGCGTAAATCTTTATCACCCGAAAGATAATTTTCCAAAAGATATCCAGCAAATTGCAGGAACGGTTTTTGATGAAAATATTGATAATGATTTAAAATCAAAATTCATAGCCGAAATAATAAACAGCTTTTTTGAAATTTACAATAATTTTGAAAACAGCGATTTTATGAAGGAATACAAGCAAAAATCAATTATTATAGGTAAAAAAGTAACCGTTATTAAAGGCAAAGACAGGCAAAACGCCGTTGCTCTTGATATTGATGACAATGCAAGACTGCTTGTTGAATATGAAAACGGTGAAAAAGAAAAACTTTTTTCGGGTGAAGTCAGCATAAAAGTTTAAGGAGAATTTTAAAATGGCAGAAATAAAACAAAAGTTTGAAACAAAAAATATGGTGCTTTGTGCAATTTTCGCAGCGATCTGCTGTGTTTGCAGTATTATAACAATACCAACAGGAATTGTTCCTGTAACGCTCGGAACTTTCGGCGTAATGGTTACTGCTTTAATTTTGGGAATAAAAAGAGGCGAAATTTCAACAGCGATTTTTATAGTTTTAGGTATTATAGGTATTCCTGTTTTTTCAGGAATAAACGGAGGTATCGGTGTTTTAGCAGGACCTACCGGCGGTTACATTTATTCTTTCCTGTTAATGGTGCCGATTATCGGATTAATGTCAAAAAAACTTAATAAATCCATTAAAACAATTTCTATTGCATTTTTGGGATGTCTTTTAGCAATACTTGTTTGCTATGCGGTCGGCACGGCACATTTTATGATAGTTATGAGCACAAAAGGAAATGCGGTAGGTTTATTCTCTGCGTTAACAATGTGTGTTTTTCCTTTTATTCCGTTTGACATTTTAAAAGCGATAATTGCAATACTTATTGCAATTAGATTAAAACCGATTTGCAAATAAAATATAAAATAAAAAACTCATCAACAGAAAAATTTCTGTTGATGAGTTTTTTATTTAACTGCTTTCATTACCGCTTTTATAAACGATTCGCAGTTCCATTTTAGTTTATCTCGCTCTAACAGTTGCATATCTCCGCCGTCGTCCCACAAAAAGCAAGGAACAGAATACTCTTTTGCAACTTTTACAACACTGTTCGCAAAAGATACTTTTTTTCTCTCTTCGGCGGTTTTATGAAATCCCGTTTCGCCGATTACTGCACCGCAATTTGTTTCTTCGGAGAACTTTTTCATAAGTTCAAATACCCATTTGTTTTCATCACCGTTTTCAAAATTAGGCTGATACCAATGAATATCTAAAATACTGTGGTCGTCATTTTCGGGAATTTCAAGACGGCTTATTTGCTGTTCATACCATTGAGCACCATAAGTAGGATACATCAAATAGCGTTTTTTATTGTTACCGCCTGAATTTCTTACTTTTTTATAAAAAGAATTAAAAAGCAAATTGATTCGTTCATAGCACTCCTCATTATGACCCCACCAACATTTTTCAGTTTTTGAGTCGCCACAGCCGTCATAAGAAGTGTTTGCGATTATTTCATTTCCGGCCTCAAAAATCAAGTTGCTGTCGTAATCTTTAAAACAATTGGCAATCTGCTCCCAAATTTGAGCATATTTATCAATGACTTTTTTAAACTTATTTTCGCTTACCGAAATATTAAGCCAATACTTATCATCATGATGAACATTTATAATTACATAAAGATTGTCATTAATACAATAATTGACTACCTCTTTCACTCTTTTTAAAAAATCGGGCTTTACTGTGTATTTACCGTCTTTTTCGGTAGTTTGCAAATACCAAGTAACAGGAATTCTTACGGCGTTAAATCCACTTGAAACCACTTTATCAATAATTTTTTGAGAAGTTTTAGGATTATTCCAAGCAGTTTCCTGCTCTTCTGGGGTAGGATTTTTAGAAACATCGCCCCAAACTTCGCAAGCGTCAAGCGTATTTCCTAAATTCCAGCCGACTTTAATATTTTTGCAAAAATCTTTTCCGCTTTTTTCAAAAGAACTAAAATCAACACTCTCATTCGCTTTTTTGTTGCTTTGTTTTTGATCCTTACAAGAGCATAAACCTAAAACAAAAACAAAACAAACAAGTATACATATTAGTTTTTTCATGTTTTTTTACCTCTTATAAAACGCTGAAAAGCATATCGGTATATGTAGGCAATGACCAATATTTAGAATCAACCAAAGTTTCAAGCACATCAACCGTTTCACGCAATTCATTCATAGCAGAAATTACATTTTCTTTGAAATACTTACCCTGTTCCAAAGTGGTGTTAATAAATGAAATTCCATCTATTACGCTTTCAAGGTTGTTTAGACGAAGTGCCATTTCATCAGCTAAAACCGAAATCTTTTCAAGCAAACCGGTTTCAAGTTCACAAGTAATTCCGAGGCTCTTTTTATTCAAAATAATCTTAGAAAGGTCTTTTTCATAAGCGAGAACAGAACCTACAACCTGCTTTTTGACAAGGTCAGCCATTGTAAGTGCCTCAATGCGAATTGTGGTGCAATAGTTCTCCATAAATATTTCATATCTTGCTTCAAGTTCGGCTTTGGTAAACACACCGAAACGCTCAAACAAACGAATATTTTTATCATCAAGTAAATGCTCCAATGCGTCGGGCGTTGTTCTTAGATTTGCAAGTCCTCTTTTTGCAGCCTCTTCTTCCCACTCTTTCGAGTAGCCGTTGCCGTTGAAAATGATTCTCTTATGCGAAAGAATATTCTGTTTCGCAATCATCATAACATCGGTTAAAATATCATCTGAATCTTTTAATATTTCATAAAAATCAGCAAGAGAATCTGCAACTATTGTGTTAATAACCGTATTAGTATCGGCAATTGAGGCAGAAGATCCAAGACTTCTGAATTCAAATTTATTTCCTGTGAAAGCAAACGGCGAAGTTCTGTTTCTGTCAGAATTATCTCTGTTAAATTTAGGCAAAACGCTGACGCCCAAATCCATTACCGTTTTTTGATGCTTTTCGGCAGTAGAGCCTGTTACAATTGAGTCAAGTGCCTCTTGTAAATCATCGCCCAGGAACATTGAAACAATTGCAGGCGGAGCCTCGTTTGCACCTAGTCTGTGGTCGTTTCCTGCCGAAGCAACAGAAATTCTAAGCAACTCTTGATATTTATCAACTGAACGAATAACCGCAGCCAAGAAAAGCATAAACTGAGCATTCTCGGCAGGTGTGTTGCCGGGATTTAAAAGATTTTCGCCGTCATCGGTAGCAAGCGACCAGTTGTTGTGCTTACCGCTGCCGTTTACACCGTCAAACGGTTTTTCGTGCAAAAGACAAACTAAATCGTGCTTTTCGGCAACTTTTTTCATAACCTCCATAGTAAGTTGGTTGTGGTCGCAAGCCACATTAGTAGTTGTAAAAACAGGTGCCATTTCGTGTTGTGCAGGAGCAACCTCGTTATGCTTGGTTTTTGAATTAATACCGAGTTTCCAAAGTTCTTCATCAAGGTCTGCCATATAAGCAATAATTCTTGTTTTTAGTTGACCAAAATACTGGTCGTCAAGATCTTGACCTTTTGGCGGTTTAGCACCAAAAAGAGTTCTACCTGTACAAATCAAATCAGGGCGTTTTAAATAAACGCTTTTATCTATTAAAAAATATTCCTGTTCGGGCCCTACCGTTGTTACAACAGATTTTGCACTTTTGTTACCGAGCAATCTCAAAATTTTCATAGACTCATGCTCAATTGCCTGCATTGAACGAAGAAGCGGAGTTTTCTTATCAAGTGCTTCACCCGTATAAGAGCAAAAAGCGGTAGGAATATACAAAGAACCCTCTTTAATAAATGCGTAAGATGACGGGTCCCAAGCAGTATAGCCTCTTGCTTCAAATGTAGCACGAATTCCGCCATTAGGGAAACTCGAAGCGTCGGGCTCGCCTTTAATTAGTTCTTTACCCGAAAACTCCATAATAACATTACCCTTGCCGTCAGGCAAAATAAAACTGTCGTGCTTTTCAGCAGTTGCACCGGTTAACGGCTGAAACCAATGAGTATAATGTGTTGCGCCGTTTTCGATAGCCCAATCTTTCATTTCATTTGCTACAACATTAGCCACCTCAAGATTAAGCGTAACTCCCTGCTCAACATCTTTTTGAACGGCGTCATAAATCTCTTTGGGAAGCCTTTTTCGCATTACCTCATCATTAAAAACCAACGAACCGAAAATCTCCGGAACATTTTTCATAAAAACACCCTTTCGCATAAAACGATTATTCTATTAAATTGTATCATTTTTTTACCTTTAAGTCAAGAAATTTAACACTTCTTATAATTAAATTATTGCATAATTTTGTAATGTATGATATAATCCGAGTTAAAGGAGTGATTTTGTCTTAATGGATAATGACAGTATATTACAAATTTTTATTATGCTGATTTGCGTTGTTTTTTCAGCATATTTTTCGGCAACCGAAACCGCTTTTACATCGCTAAACAGAGTTGCAATAAAAACAATGGCTAAAAACAACAATAAAAAAGCAGAAAAGGTTTTAAAACTAACTGAGAATTACGATAAACTGCTTACCACAATTTTAGTAGGCAACAATATTGTTAATATTGCCTTATCGGCGATTGCAACAGTGTTTTTTATTAATAATGTAAGTAAAAACCTCGGCGCCACCTTATCAACAATTGTTGTAACAGTAATAGTTCTCATATTCGGCGAAATTACTCCGAAAAGCATTGCAAAAGAAAATGCAGAGCGTTTTGCACTATCGGTTTGTTCTTCAATAAAATTCTTTTGTGTAGTTTTTACTCCGCTTTGTTTGTTTTTCGGAATTTTCAAAAAAGTAGCAACAAAGATTTTTAAATCAAAAAGCATTAAAAGTGCAACCGAAAACGAAATTTTAACTCTTGTTGATGAGGCGCAATCGCAAGGCGAGTTTGGTGAAAATGAGAGCGACCTTATCAGAAGTGCAATTGAGTTTAACGAAATAGTAGTTGAAGATATTTTTACACCGAGAGTTGATGTTGTGGCGGTTGAATACGGTGCTTCAAATTCAGAAATTGCAAAAATATTTTCGGAATCCGGCTTTTCTCGTATTCCGGTTTTTAAAGAGAATATTGATAATATTATAGGAACAATAAACGAAAAAGATTTTTACAAAACGGTTTACAATCACAGCACGCCTATTGATGAAATAATAAACGAGCCGTTTTTTATACCTGCATCAATGAAAATTACCGAACTTATGCAAACTTTGCAGAAAAACAAACGCCATTTTGCCGTAATTACCGATGAATACGGCGGAACAAAAGGTATTGTAACGCTTGAAGATATTTTGGAAGAATTAGTCGGCGAAATATGGGACGAACACGATAAAGTTATTAAAGAAATTGAGTCGCTAGGAAATAATACTTATTCTGTAACCGGCTCTTTGGATTTTGAAGAGTTTTGTGAATTTTTCAAAATAAAAACTGAAACTGAAATGAATTCGGTAGGCGGATTTGTTATGGAAAGGCTTTCAAAAGTACCTGAAAAGGGCGATAAATTCACATTTGAAAACTTATCTATAACCGTAACGCAAACTCACGAAAAACGAGCTGAAAAAATAGTTGTTAAAGTAGAAAAATAAACTAAACCGCCTATTTTTTTATAAAAAGGCGGTTTTTATTGAATTTTTTGTTAGTTTATTGTATAATAAGTAATTATATATTTAAGAAATTAAGGTGAAACAAATTGTCTTATTATGCCGGTCAAATTGATGTTGCAGTTATAGGAGCGGGTCACGCAGGAATTGAAGCCTCACTCGCTTGTGCAAGACTTGATATGAATACTGTGATTTTTACAATAAATTTAGACTCTGTCGGCAACCTGCCCTGCAACCCTGCAATCGGCGGAACTGCCAAGGGTCATCTTGTTCGTGAACTCGATGCACTGGGCGGTGAAATGGGCAGGGCCGCTGACGAAACTTTTATTCAATCACGCATTTTAAACAAGGGAAAAGGCCCCGCTGTTCATTCTTTGCGTGCACAAATCGACCGCAGAAAGTACGGCGAACGAATGAAGCACACGCTTGAAAAACAGAAGAATTTAACACTTATTCAAACAGAAATTACCGATATTAATAAAGACGGCGAAAACTGGGAAGTTACCACCCGAATGGGTGCAAAATATATTTGCAAAGCGGTAGTTATTTGCACAGGCACTTACCTTTCGGGCAAGGTTTTTGTAGGCGAGGTTAATTATGAATCAGGACCTGACGGGCTTTTCCCAGCCTCGTTTTTAGGCGAAAGTTTACGAAAATTAGGCATTAAAACAAGAAGATTTAAAACAGGCACACCGCCCAGAGTTCTGCGTTCATCAATCGACTTTTCGGAATTAGACGAGCAAGTAGGCGATGACCCTATAACCCCCTTTTCATATGACACCAACCCTAAAACTCTTGAAAATAAGGCAATTTGCCACATAACCTGGACTAATGAGCAAACCAAAGATATAATACTTAAAAACCTTCACCGCTCACCGCTTTATGCAGGCGATATTGAGGGTGTAGGTCCGAGATACTGCCCGAGTATTGAAGATAAAATTGTAAGATTTAAAGATAAATCAAGACATCAGATTTTCATTGAACCTTGCGGACTTAATACCGAAGAGATGTATTTGCAAGGTGTTTCTTCCTCATTGCCTGAGGAAGTTCAGCAACAAATGTACCACTCTGTAAAAGGACTTGAAAACTGTAAAATTATGCGTACTGCTTATGCTATTGAATACGATTGTATTGACCCAACTGCGCTTTATGCAACGCTGGAATTTAAAGATTTTTCGGGGCTTTACGGTGCAGGTCAGTTCAACGGCTCTTCGGGTTATGAAGAAGCAGCGGTGCAAGGCTTTGTTGCAGGAGTAAATGCCGCAAGAAAAATTAAAGGTGAATCGGAATTCACCCTTTCTCGTGCCGACTCTTATATAGGCACACTTATAGATGACCTCGTTACAAAGGGGTGCAACGAGCCTTACAGGATGATGACATCCCGTTCGGAATACCGCCTTGTGCTTAGGCAAGATAATGCCGATGAACGCTTGATGCCGATAGGCCGTGAAATTGGCTTAATAAGCGATGAAAAATGGGAAAAATTTAAAACAAGAATGGTTCAAAAACAAGCAGAAATTGAGCGAGTTCGCAGTGTTGTTATACCGCCGAGCAATGAGTTAAACAAAATTTTAGAAGAAAATGATACATCAATTGCCGCCACAGGCATTCGCCTTTGCGACCTTATTAAAAGACCTCAACTTGATTATGAAAAATTGACGGTGGTTGACAAAACAAGACCGCCTTTATCTCACGAAGTTATTTTTTCTGCACAAACCGAAATAAAATACGAAGGCTACATAAAGCGTCAAAATTCGGCTATAAAAGACATTAAACGACTTGAAAATAAAAGTTTGCCGAATGATATTGATTATAATGAAATATCAGGACTTCGACTTGAAGCAAGGGAAAAACTAAACAAAATTAAGCCTAAAAATATCGGTCAGGCCTCCCGTGTTTCAGGCGTATCGCCGGCCGATGTTTCGGTACTGCTGATTTGGGCGCAGAAAGAGGGCATTTAATCTTATGACAAGTTTTCTTATAAAAAAATTTGTTAAAAACTATCAAGATGTAAAAAACACAACTGTTCGTGAAAACTATGGCACTTTTGCAGGTGTTGTTGGCATAATTGTAAACATTATTTTATCAATTGCAAAATTTATTGCCGCCGCAATCTCAGGCTTTGCAATATCTGTTATTGCCGACTCGCTTAATAACCTTTTTGACGCCGTTTCTTCGGTTGTAACCTTTATTGGTTTTAAAATGTCTAACAAAGAGGAAGACATCGAGCACCCCTTCGGTCACGGCAGAATTGAGTATATTTCCGGACTTATTGTTTCATTTGTAATAATACTTGTAGGCTTTGAACTGCTAAAAGAATCGTTTGGAAAAATAATTTTGCCGAGCAAGAATTCATACAGCATAATCTCGGTTATAATTATGATTTCAGCGGTATTAATAAAAATATGGCTTGGTTTTTTCAACAATAATCTCAGCAAAATAATTAACTCAAAAACACTTAAAGCAACCGCTCTTGATTCATTTTGCGATGTTGTCGCAACTTCGGCTGTTTTATTAGGGCTTGTTTTCGGCATTTTATTTAACATAAACATTGAGGGTTATACAGGACTTATTGTCGCCGCATTTATCGTTTATACAGGCATTACCGCCGCGCGCGACACGCTTTCCCCTCTGCTCGGCGAAGCGCCCGATAAAGAGTATACAGAAAATATTAAGCAAACCGTTTTGGCACACAAGGGAATTTTAGGAGTGCACGATTTAATTGTGCATGACTACGGTGCAGGGCGAAAAATGATATCTCTTCATGCAGAGGTTTCATCTGACGGAGATATTTTAGAAATTCACGATTTGGTTGACAATATTGAATTAGAATTAAAGGCAAAATTTCATTGCCACACCACAATTCACATGGACCCGATTGATATTAACAACGAATTTACAAATAATCTTAAAGCACAAGTAGGCGAAATAATTACTGATATTGATAAAAACCTATCTTTTCACGATTTTAGAATAGTTACAGGCAAAACGCACACAAATTTGATATTTGATTTAGCGGTGCCTTTTTCCTGCAATATTCCTATTGAACAATTAAAAGCGTTAATAAGACAAAGAGTAGCAGATATTAACGAAAACTACTACTGCGTAATAGAGATTGACAGAATAATGTAAGGAGATACTTAATGAAAAAGGATAATTACTCAAACAGCGTAAAAAAATTGCGGGAATATTTAATTGAAAAGGATAAAGAAAGACAAAAATGGGCGAGAGAAAACTGGTTTCATTCGGGCGAAAGACTTCATAAACTCGGCAGAATTGCCGTTCCGATTATATCAATTGCAGGCATTATTCTAGCGATTGCGGTATCTATTATTCATATATGGACAATACCAGATGTTCAAAAAGCGGTAAACGGCGGAAACATTTACAACCCGAACGGAAAAAGTGATTCTTTGATTTTTGCTTATTGCATTTTGGCCGGCATTTCAATAATACTTTTAAATATAGCGTTTATTCGTTTTATTAAAGGAAAGTTTGAAAAAAGCTCAGTTTTTCTGTTTGTTTCATCGTTTGTTCTTTTTATTTGTATGCTTTACCGCTACCTTGCTGATAAAGATATTATGCCGACCAAAACAGGTAGTGAAGGCAATGAGCAGTTTTATTTTACATTTGTTTTAATACCGATGATAATTTTTGTTTTTCTTGCAATCTATTCCTTGGTTCTTGTAATA
>CACYEQ010000057.1 GCA_902773485.1 Oscillospiraceae bacterium | reverse complement strand
TTTCGCCGTAGCGGTTATAGCGTTAATAGGCTATATGCTCTTTAAACCTTATAAAGAGTCAAACAAACTTACTGTTAAAGTAAAATAATTATTATTAGGAGGTAAACTCTATGTTTAATTGGATTGCTGAAAATATCGGAACAATAATCGTGTGTTTAATATTAATTGCCATTGTAACTGCAATAATTATTTTTAAAGTAAAACAAAAAAAGCAAGGTAAATCCTCCTGCACAGCCAATTGTGCACATTGTGCATTAAACGGTAAATGTCATACTAAATAATAACAAGGGGAGGTACTAAGCAGTATCTCCCTTTTATAATGCGCTTGACATATTTGAAATAATATAATATAATTATAACAGTTGAGTAAATATTCAACTATAAAAGGAGATTGTTTTAAATGAGTTATCTTGAATTATGTAATATTAAAAAATCGTATGGTGACGGCGAAAGCAAAACCGAAGTTTTAAAAGGGATTTCCTGTGAGATAGAAAAGGGAAGTATTTGTGTTTTGTTAGGTGCTTCGGGTTCGGGCAAATCAACGCTTCTTAATATTATCGGTGGAATTGATAATGCCGACAGCGGTTATATTTCGATAGATGGCGAAAAAACTGCCGATATGAATGAAAAAGAATTAACGCTTTACCGCAGAAAACATTTAGGTTACATTTTCCAAATGTATAATTTGATACCTAACCTTAATATAAAAGAAAATATTGAGGTTGGTGCATATCTTAGCGAAAATCCTTTGGATGTTGATGATATTTTAAAAACGCTCGGTCTTTATGAGCATCGTCATAAATTGCCTAACCAATTATCGGGCGGTCAACAACAGCGAACCGCTATCGGCAGAGCAATAGTGAAAAATCCGGATATTTTGCTTTGTGATGAGCCTACGGGCGCTCTCGATTATAACACTTCAAAAGAAATTTTAAAACTTATTGAAAAAATCAACAAAAAATACGGCAATACCATTATAATTGTAACTCATAACGACGCTATTAAAAATATAGCTGACAGAGTTATTAAACTTCGTGACGGCGTTATTCGCAAAGACTATGTTAATGAAACAAAAGTTCCTGTCAGCGAACTTGAATGGTAAGGAAGAAGTTATGAAAAATCCTCTTAACAAACGAATTTTCAGAGAAATCAAAGACGAAGCAGGTAAGTATTTGGTTATTTTTCTGCTTATGACTGCTATTATCGGCATAGTTTCGGGCTATTTAATCGGCGATGAAAGTTTAAAAACCGCTTATGATGAAAGTTTTAAAAAGTATAATGTTGAAGACGGTAATTTTGAACTAATGACGAAAGCCGATAAAAGTCTAATTTCTTCAATTGAAGATGAAAAAGTAAAAATATATGAAAATTTTTATATAGAAGAAAAAACCGAAAAAATCAGCAGTACGGTAAGGTTTTTTAAAAACAGAAAACAGGTAAATAAAGTTTGCTTGTGGGACGGAGAATTGCCAAAATACGAAACCGAAGTCGCAATCGACAGATTATATGCCAAAAATAATGAATTAGAAATAGGCGATACATTAAGAATTAAAAATAAATCACTTAAAATTACGGGCATTGTCGCCTTGTCGGATTATTCTGCGCTTTATCGCAATAATACCGATTTTATGTTCGACGGCGTAAAATTCGGTGTTGCAATTGTAACAGAAGACGGATTTGAAAGTTTACCGCAAAATCACCTTCATTACAGTTATTCTTGGAAATATAATAATCCGCCTGCTGACCCTTTGGGCAAAAAAGCCATTGATATGGGCAATGACTTTATGAATAGTTTAAGCAAGAAAGCGGTTATTACAAATTTTATTCCTCGTTGCTCATCTAACGCAATTAATTTTGCAGGAGAAGATATGGGTGGCGACAGGGTAATGTTTATTACATTCCTCTATCTTTTAATTATAATAATTTCATTTGTATTTGCTGTTACAACAAGCAATACTATAAGAAAAGAAGCAAATGTTATCGGTACTTTGCGTGCTTCGGGCTATAAAAAAAGCGAACTTATCTGCCATTATATGGCACCTTCTGCTATTGTTCTGCTTGTCGCCGCCGTTGTCGGCAATATTTTAGGTTATACTGTTCTTGAAAAGTATATTTCAAGCGCATTTTTGAACTCTTACAGCCTTACTACATATAAAACGCTGATAAATGCGACCGCATTTATTGATACAACGGTAATTCCTTTAATCATTTTATTGCTTATAAATTTTATTATGTTAGCAAGAGTTTTAAGCCTTTCACCGCTGAAATTTTTAAGGCGTGATTTAAAAAGGCATCAACGTAAAAAAGCGTTTCGGTTAAATACAAAAATTCATATATTAATAAGATACAGACTTCGTGTGTTTTTTCAAAACATTCCGAATTATATAACAATTTTCGCAGGTATTTTCTTTGCAAGCATTATAATGGTTTTCGGAATAATGTATTCACCGCTTCTTGAAAATTTTGAAGAGAAAACGGTTGATTCAATGCTCGCACCTTATCAGTATGTGTTAAAAGTGCCTGCTGAAACTAAGACAAAGGACGCTGAAAAATACGGTGCTTATGAACTTAAAACAACAGGCAGAGATTTTGTTGAAGAAATTTCTGTTTTAGGCATTCATAAAAACAGTAAATACTTTAAAACCGATATAAAAGATGACGGTATAATAATTTCAAGCGCTTATGCTGATAAGTATTCGCTTAAAATAGGTGATAAAATAACGCTTAAAGAGAGTTATGAGGATAAAAAGTATACATTTAAAATTAACGGAATTTATGAATACCCAAGCACGCTTGCAGTTTTTATAGATATAGATAATTTCAATAAAACTTTTGATTTTGATAAAGATTATTTCACAGGTTATTTTTCAAAAGAAAAAATAAAAGATATTGATGAAAGCCTTATCGCATCGCAAATAACCAAAGATGATTTAACAAAAACTTCACGACAACTCGAAATTTCAATGGGCAATATGATGAATTTGTTTATTTGTGCAGGAGTAGGAGTATTTATGCTTGTAATATACTTACTTGCAAAAATAATTATTGAAAAGAATACTCAAAGCATTTCAATGGCGAAAATTTTAGGTTATAACAGGCGAGAGATAAGTAAAATTTACATTCATACAACATCAATTGTTACGGTAGTATCATTGCTTTTGTGTATGTTTATTACTCACAAGGCTATAATTGCAATTTGGCACGCTATGATGATGGAATATTCGGGCTGGTTACCGCCTGAAATACCTATTATAACTTATGTTAAAGTATTCATATTAGGCGTTGTAACCTATGCTTTTGTTGCGTTGATTTTACAGAGAAAAGCAAATAAAATTCCTATGGACGAAGCCCTTAAAAATGTTGAATAGAGGAGTGGTTTTTATGATTAAAACAACATTGAAAATTGACGGAATGGCCTGTTCAATGTGCGAAGCACATATTAATGACTGCGTTAGAAAAGAGTTTGATGTTAAAAAAGTTACATCTTCGCATAAAAAAGGCGATTGTGTGATTATTTCGGAAAACGCACTTGACGAACAAAGCCTTAAAACTACAATTCAAAACACAGGCTATAATTTAATTTCTGTTTCAAGCGAACAGTATGTTAAAAAAGGTTTTTTCGGCAGAAAATAAAAAAACAACCGCAGAGAATTACAAATTCTCTGCGGTTTTTTTTGAAGGAATAGCGTATTAACTTTTTTACTTTACATATAAGCTTCAAACCTGAGGGACAAAAAGAATCAAGTCTTAAAACTTATACTAATAGACGAAAGTGTCGAGGCGCTCGATTATTCTACGTCTTGTAAAGCGTCATAACCGCTTTCGCCTGTTCTTACTTTTACGACATTTTCAACATTGTAAACAAAGATTTTACCATCGCCGATGTGACCTGTATAAAGCACATTCTTAGCGGTTTCAATTACCTTTTCAACAGGTATTTCGGCTACTACAATATCAACCTGAATTTTCGGCAACAATGAAGGTTCAATCTCAACACCACGGTAGTATTCGGGTTTACCTTTTTGAACACCGCAACCCATTACATGAGATACTGTCATACCTGCTATACCTATTTCAATCATTGCATCTTTTAATTGTTCAAGCATCCTCTCTTTGCAGACAATCTCGATTTTAGTCAGTTTAGCGTCTTTGCTGGCGGCAGCAACTTTCGGCATTGTTTTAACTTCAACCGCTTCTGCAACAGGAGTGTCGCCTGTAACTGTAACAGGATGAGCAACGCCCTCAAAACCGCCGTCGGTAGCAAAACCTGCATAAGCGTTTATCAAACCATGCTCTGTTACATCAAGACCTGCGATTTCGTCGTCAGCGTCAGCACGGATACCGTGTGTTTTTTTGAGAATTGCAAATACAACAGTCATCATAAGTGCTGCATATACGCCTACTGCAAGTACACCTAATACTTGAACTCCGAACAAATTGAAACTTCCTGTGTAGAAAAGGCCTTTAAGACCTGCGGGAGCATCAGGGTTAGCGAGTAAGCCTACTGCCAATGTACCCCAAACACCGTTTGCCATGTGAACACCTACCGCACCGACAGGGTCGTCAATATGAAGTTTAAGATCGAGAACTTCAACAACTACTACAACCAAAATACCGGAAACTATACCAACAACTGTTGAACCTAATGCATCAAGTGCGTCACAACCTGCTGTAATACCGACAAGACCTGCAAGCGAAGCGTTTAAGCACATTGAAACATCAGGTTTGCCGTTGCGAATCCAAGTAAAGAGCATTGTTGTAACCGTAGCAACTGCCGGAGCAATTGTGGTGGTTAAGAAAATAGAAGAAAGTTCCGAAGCGCTTGTTGCGGCAGCACCGTTAAATCCGTACCAACCGAGCCAGAGAATAAATACACCCAAAGCACCGAGCGGAATTGAGTGACCCGGAATAGCGTTTACTTTCTTAACTTTGCCTGTTTTCTTATCTCTTACATATTTACCAATACGCGGTCCTAAGAAGATAGCCCCGACTAATGCTGCGATACCGCCTACCATATGTATAGCGCAGGAACCTGCATAATCGTGGAAGCCTAATTGCGATAACCAGCCACCGCCCCAAATCCAGTGTGCCTCAATCGGGTAAACGAAGAGAGAGATAACCGCTGAATAGATGCAATAAGATGAGAATTTAGTTCTTTCTGCCATTGCACCCGAAACGATTGTAGCGGTAGTAGCACAAAATACAAGGTTAAATACGAATGTTGATGCTGCGGTGAAATCACCGTTAGCAGGACTTGCAATAAATGCTTTGAAGTTTGCAAATAAATCCATGTTTGGAATACCTACAAGACCAAATAAAGAATCTTCACCCATCATCAAAGTGTAGCCCAAAATTGAAAAAACCACTGTACCTATACAAAAGTCCATTAAGTTTTTCATAATGATGTTACCTGCATTTTTTGCTCTGGTAAAACCTGTTTCAACCATTGCAAAACCTGCTTGCATCCAGAATACTAATGCGGCTCCTATCAGGAACCAAAATTCAACTGACATATATAAAATCCCCTTTCAAAAAAATATGTCTTTTATCTTACACCGAAGAGAAGTTTTCCGTAAGTCGGGAAAGGCCAGAATTCTTCGGCGGTAAGAGTTTCTGCTTCATCGGCGGAAAGTCTTACTTTCGCCATTTGCGGTAAAAGTTCGTCTTTTACTGCTTTTGAATATTCAATAACATCGCTGATATTACCGAGTTCGACAATTTTCTTATCAAGTTCGCCTGTTTCTTCAGCAACGCTATCGATAAGTTTAGTTAATTTTTCAAGAGTGCTTGTTTCATATTTGCTGGCAGATACCGAAATTTCTTTCTTGTTTTTAATGCTCTTTGCAAGATAAGCAGAATATTTTTCCATAGCAGGTAAAATTTCTTTTCTTGCCATATCCACCATTGTAAGTGCCTCGATGTTTACTGTTTTACCGTAGTTGTCAAGCATAATTTCACATCTTGAATTAAGTTCAGCGGTAGTAAATACTTTATGAGCGGTAAGCATGTCAACATTTTTCTTATCAAGGAGTGTAGGCATAGCATCGGGAGTCGTTTTTAGATTTAAAAGTCCTCTTACTTTTGTAGCCTCTTCAATCCAAGCGTCATCATAACCATTACCGTTAAAGATAATTCTCTTATGATCTTTGATTGTTTTTTTAATAAGGTCGTGCAAAGCATCTTGGAAATCATCTGCTTTTTCAAGAATATCGGCATATTGTTTCAAAGATTCAGCAACCGCAGAGTTAAGCATAATATTCGCACAAGCGATACTGTTTGAAGAACCTAACATTCTGAATTCAAATTTATTGCCTGTGAAAGCAAACGGAGAAGTTCTGTTTCTGTCGGTAGTATCTCTTCTGAATTTAGGTAATACATGAACGCCGAGTTTCATAACCTGCTTTTCAGCGTCTTCATAAGGTGTATCATTTTCAATTGACTCTAAAATAGATGTTAATTCATCGCCCAAGAATATTGAAATAACAGCAGGCGGAGCCTCGTTAGCACCTAATCTGTGGTCATTTCCTGCGGTAGCAACCGAAAGACGAAGCAAATCTTGATAATCGTCAACAGCCTGAATTACAGAACACAAGAATAATAAGAACTGTGCGTTTTCAAAAGGAGTTTTACCCGGATTAAGTAAATTTTCTCCCTCATCGGTTGAAATTGACCAGTTGTTGTGTTTACCGCTTCCGTTTACACCTGCAAAAGGCTTTTCGTGTAAAAGGCAAACCAAATTATGTTTAGCTGCAACTTTTTGCATAATTTCCATAGTTAATTGGTTATGGTCGGTTGCAATATTTGTAGTTGTGTAAATAGGAGCCATTTCGTGCTGAGCAGGAGCAACCTCGTTGTGCTGTGTTTTTGCGAGAATACCCAGTTTCCAGAGTTCCTCGTTAAGGTCAGCCATATACGCTGCTACTCTCGGTTTAATAACGCCAAAGTAATGGTCGTTCATCTCTTGACCTTTCGGAGGTTTAGCGCCGAAAAGAGTTCTGCCTGTAAAAATCAAGTCTTTTCTCTTATCATATAAATCTCTATCTATTAAAAAGTATTCCTGTTCGGGCCCAACCGATGTTCTAACGCATTTTACAGTATCGTTTCCAAATAATTTAAGAATACGAAGTGCCTGTTCATTAAGAGCCTCCATTGAACGAAGCAACGGTGTTTTTTTATCAAGTGCCTCGCCACCGTAAGAACAAAAAGCGGTAGGAATACAGAGTGTTTTCTCTTTAATAAAAGCGTATGAGGTAGGGTCCCAAGCGGTGTAACCTCTTGCTTCAAATGTTGCACGAAGTCCGCCTGATGGGAATGATGAAGCATCAGGTTCACCTTTTATGAGTTCTTTACCAGAGAATTCCATTAACACTCTACCGTCAGGCGAAGGAGTAATAAAACTGTCGTGTTTTTCAGCGGTTATGCCGGTGAGTGGCTGGAACCAATGGGTAAAATGTGTCGCGCCGTTTTGAATTGCCCAATCTTTCATTGCTTCGGCAACAGCGTTTGCAACATCATTTTCAAGTTTTTCATTTTCTTCAATTGTTTTTCGTAGTGATTGGTAAACATCCGAAGAAAGAGTCGCTTTCATAACTCTGTCATCAAAAACCAAACTTCCAAATTCTTGTGTTACTGACTTCATAAATAAAATCTCCTTTTTCTAAAATAAAACAAAAGGCAACGGGGCTCGGACCAAAAAATTGTAATAAAAAATCCAAGACCTCATTGCCTTTGTTTATTTTCAATTTTGCAAAAGAAAAAGCGTCAAAAAGATTACTCTTTAAGACGCCTTTGCCTTTTCTTTGATTGCATTATACAACGAAATTTTTTATTTGTCAAGACTTTTTTTGAAAAAATCTTGACTTTTTTAAAAAAATGTGATATAATCTGTCACAGAAATGAGCAAAGGCGTTCATTCAGTATAAGGATTAATTATCCTTATTTTGAATGAGCGCCTTTATTTTTATTTGAAAGGAAGTAGGTTATGAATTTAGAAGGCGAAGTAAGAATTCCTTCCGGCTGTGCAATTTCCGCAGTAATATCAAAAGAAGGAAATCTAATGACAGGAGAAAATATTATAAAAAGTATGATACCTATGCATGACCGTTCAAACGGCCTCGGCGGTGGTTTTGCAGGCTACGGCATTTATCCTGAATACAAAGATTATTATGCTTTTCATATTTTCTATAAAGATAATATTTCAAGAAATAAATGTGAAAGTTTTTTGAAAGATAGTTTTGAAATTGTTAAAGCAGAGAACATTCCTATTAAGAAAATTCCTGAAATTACAGATGTTCCGCTTATATGGCGTTATTTTGTGGCACCGCTTTCATCAACACTTTCCCGTTTGCAAATAGATGAAAAAACTTATGTTGCAAGAACAGTAACAAAGATTAATAATGAGATTAACGGAGCTTATGTATTTTCAAGCGGTAAAAACATGGGCGTTTTCAAAGCGGTAGGTTTTCCGGAAGACGTTGGAAGATTTTACCGATTAGATGAATATAAAGGCTATTCTTGGACCGCTCACGGCAGATATCCTACAAATACACCCGGTTGGTGGGGCGGTGCGCATCCGTTTGCACTGCTTGACTATTCAATAGTACATAACGGCGAAATTTCATCATACGATGCTAACAGAAGATTTATTGAAATGTTCGGCTATAAATGTAATTTGCAGACAGATACAGAGGTTATTACTTATATAATAGATTACCTTATAAGAAAACAAGGGCTTACTTTGGAAGAAACCGCAAATGTAATTGCAGCGCCTTTCTGGTCAACAATTGAGAAGAAAAATGGCTTTGATAAAGAAAAATATACATATTTAAGAACAGTATTTTCAAGCCTTTTGGTAACAGGTCCGTTTTCAATAGTTTTAGGCTATGAGGGCGGTTTAATGGCACTCAACGACAGATTAAAACTTCGTTCAATGGTAGTAGGCGAAAAAGACGATAAGGTTTATATTGCCAGCGAGGAGGCAGCAATTCGTGCTATGGAGCCGAATGCTGAGAATATTTACGCTCCCGCAGGCGGCGAGCCTGTAATTGTTAATGTAAAGGAAGGTAAATTTTAATGGGAATAGAATATATTTATCCGGAATTTGAGGTTGTAAGAAACGCCGACCGCTGTATAAAATGCGGTGTATGTCAGCGTCAATGTGCCAATGAGGTGCATAAATTAGATGAAGAACTCAACCTTATGATAAGCGACGAAGCAAAATGCGTAAACTGTCAGCGTTGTGTAGCACTTTGCCCTACAAGAGCAATAAAAATTGTAAAAAGCGATTGCAGACTTCGTGAAAATGCAAACTGGTCCGACAGCACTATAAAAGAAGTATATAAACAGGCTTCTTCGGGTGCGGTTTTATTGTCATCAATGGGTAACCCAAATCCGTTGCCTGTTTATTGGGACAGAATACTTATTAATGCTTCGCAAGTAACTAATCCGCCTATTGACCCGCTTAGAGAACCTATGGAAACAGCAGTATTTTTAGGCAAAAAGCCTGAAAAAATTCAGCGTGATGAAAAAGGCAACATTAAATGTGAACTCGCACCGCAAATCAAACTTCCTGTACCGATTATGTTTTCTGCTATGAGTTACGGCTCAATCAGTTATAACGCTCATGAAAGTTTGGCAAGAGCCGCAAGAGAACTCGGAATTTGTTATAACACAGGTGAGGGCGGACTTCATAAAGACTTTTATGAATACGGCCCTAACACTATCGTTCAAGTAGCGTCAGGCAGATTTGGCGTTCACGAAAATTATTTAAACGCAGGTGCGGCAATCGAGATTAAAATGGGACAGGGTGCAAAACCGGGTATAGGTGGACATTTACCGGGAGCAAAAATTGTCGGTGATGTTTCTAAAACCAGAATGATCCCGGAAGGTTCAGACGCAATTTCGCCTGCTCCTCATCACGATATTTATTCAATTGAAGATTTGCGACAATTGGTATTCTCGCTAAAAGAGGCTACAAATTATAAAAAGCCTATTATTGTTAAAGTTGCCGCTGTTCACAATATCGCCGCTATCGCTTCGGGTATTGCAAGAAGCGGCGCAGATATTATCGCAATCGACGGTTTCAGAGGCGGTACAGGTGCTGCTCCTACCAGAATAAGAGATAATGTCGGTATTCCGATAGAACTTGCTCTTGCAAGTGTTGACCAGCGACTTCGAGATGAGGGTATAAGAAACAATGTTTCGCTCGTTGTAGGAGGCAGTATCAGATGTGCTTCTGATGTTGTAAAAGCCATTGCACTCGGTGCAGATGCTTGCTATATCGCGACTTCGGCACTTTTGGCGCTAGGCTGTCACCTTTGCAGAACTTGTCAAACAGGTAAATGCAACTGGGGTATTGCAACTCAGCGTCCTGAACTTGTTAAAAGATTAAACCCTGATATAGGCTATCAAAGACTGGTTAATTTGGTTTCTGCTTGGCAGCACGAAATCAAAGAACTGATGGGCGCAATGGGTATTAACTCAATTGAAGCACTAAAAGGCAACAGATTAATGCTCCGAGGAGTAAATATGACAGAAAAGGAGTTAGAGATATTTAATATCTCTCATGCAGGCGAATGAAAAGAGTAT
>CACYEQ010000056.1 GCA_902773485.1 Oscillospiraceae bacterium | reverse complement strand
GCTTAGTTTTTTAAGTTCTTCGTTGTATTTATTTATCATTTTTTGAAAATCTCCTGAGTATTGCATAATAATTACCACCTTTTTGAAAATAATAAATAAAAAAGCAAAGGGAAGATTTTATGGAATTTTTAAACAGTTTTTGGTTCATAGTCTACCGCTCAGTATCGGCGGTTGTTGTTTTGTTTTTGATTTCAAGGCTAATGGGTTCACGCCAGATTTCGCAACTGACTTTTTATGATTATATTGTCGGAATTTCTATCGGCTCAATTGCCGCAATGGCGGTTGAAGAAGATATTGATTTGGTTAATATGGCAGTGTCAATGCTGGTTTTCGGCGGTTTTGCGATACTTTTGAGTTTTCTTACCGATAAAAGTATAATTCTTCGCAGAGGTTTGACCGGAAAGCCCTCAATTTTAATCTACAACGGAAAAATTATTGAGCATTCTCTGAAAAAGAATAAGTATGATATTAACGATTTATTGCTTAACTGCCGTGAAAAAGGATATTTTAAAACAGAGGAAATTGCTTTTGCGATTTTGGAAAGCAACGGGCAAATTTCGATTATGCCGAAAGGCGAAAATGCACCTGCAACTCTAAAAGATTTGAATGTGCCTGCAAAACAGTCGGCACTTGAATATAACCTTATTATAGACGGTAAAGTTTTGAAGAAAAACTTGAAATGTTACGGCAAAGATGAGCAATGGCTAAAAAAGGAATTGAAAGCGCAGAATGTGAATAAAGAGGAAGAAGTATTGCTTGCCACAGGCGATGATAACGATAATTTAAAAGTATATTTAAAAGGAGAAACGCTACCGCACAACGACTTTTTTATTTAGTAAGAACACTAAAAAAGGCATAACACTTACGCTTTGTAAATGTTATGCCTTTTAGTTTTTTTTTATTCTATTTTTATTTGAATTTAATCGAGTATTGACCCGACCCTTTTTTGTAATTTTTGATTTTTATATAGTAAGTGCCTTTTTTTGCACCGTTGCCTAAAAGAGATTTTATATAGTATTTGTTTGAAGATTTTTTTGTTTCAGAAGAAAAATAAGATTTTCCTATTGATTTTTTACCTTCATATGCTTCGATGGTTATACCGCCGTAGTCACCGCCTGAAAATGTCTGACCATTTATTATTATGGTTATTTTTTTGTTTTTTGTATTTTTAATTTTGTACCAAGCAGTAGAACCACTTTGTAAAACAACGCCTTTAACCGCTTTGTTCTTCTTTAATTTAACGGCTTTGGATTTTTTAGCCTTACCACCCAAACCTCTTTTTGTGAATTTAGCGGTTATAGAATAGTAATTTTCACTGCTGTAAGATGACAGAACGGCGATATAATAAGTTCCTTTTTTTACGCCTATTCCTTTTGAGTTTCTTGAATCACTATATATATAATCCCAATTACCGCTTATCGATTTCTTTTTAGAGTTCATAATCCTAACTTTGTGGGGCCATAAATAATCACTTTTTTGTGATTTGATTGTAACATCCAAATAACCTGTTTTTTTAACATTAACTTTGTAATAAGCAACTGTTTTGCCATCGCCGAGTGATGTACCAAAAAATGCTTTGCCGAGTTTCAATGTTCCGCCTATGGGATAATATGTGTATTTCTCGGTTACATTTGTCGGCAAAAATACATTGTCTCCGTCAACATAGGTTGTACTAGGTTTATAAAGAACAAAATAAGTACCCGTTTTCTCAATGTTAAAAAAACTATTTTTTGTTTCGCCTACATCCAGATAATAGTATGTGTTTGAAACTGTGTTTGCAAAAGAGTCGTTTTGTGCATCTTCTTTTGTTTTGTAAATAGCGCCACTTATAGATGAATCGGCCGAAATACTCCAAGCATAAGTTCCTTTTTTAAAAACCTTTTCAACAACTTGAATACCGGTTACAGTACGGCTTTCGGCAGCGCTTGCAGGAACTGCAAATGTGAGTGACAAAACTGTTACTAATGTGAGCGTTAGTGCTATAATTTTTTTCATAAAAACTCATTCCTCTAAATAATAAAAATAAAAGCACAGGGTCAAGAAACTGTGCTTTTTGGTGACCCGGACGGGAATCGAACCCGTGTTACCGCCGTGAAAGGGCGGTGTCTTAACCGCTTGACCACCGGGCCGTATATGTAAACCGCATTTCTGCGGAAAACTGTAATATGGTAGCTGCGATTGGATTTGAACCAACGACACTTCGGGTATGAACCGAATGCTCTAGCCAACTGAGCTACACAGCCATTTATTAGCCACATTTTTCAATTTGACGCTCGAATATTATACCATTAAGATTAGGGCTTGTCAAGTGTTTTTTCGAAAATATTGTTATTTTTTTGTAATTCTCTTGCTTTTTTAGAAAACTCACAGCCACAATAATCCTGTCTGTAAAGATTATACTCTTTTGAAAGTTCTATTGAGCGTTTATATCCGTTTTTCTTTTTAAAATCAGAATATAAATATTTTATGCCGTATTTTTTAGATAATTCACCGCCGATTTGATTTAATTTTTCGGCATTTTTGTAAGGACTTATCGAAAGAGTAGTGCAAAAATAGTCGAATCCGTTTTCTTTTGCATATTCTGCCGTTTTTTCAAGCCGTAAAGCGTAACAAGAATAACAACGCTCGCCGCCCTCATCTAAATCTTCTTTTCCTTTTGCGGCCTTTAAAAATTCATTATAATCGTAATCGAAAACAACTGTGTTTACTTTATGTTTAAGAGGCATTTGTTTTGTTAAGCGGTTTAATTCTTCGGCTCTGAAATAATACTCGCTTTCAGGCGATATGTTAGGGTTGTAAAAAAGCAAAGTTATATCAAAATAAACGCTTAAATACTCAATAGTGTAAGAGGAACAAGGGGCACAGCAAGCGTGAAGCAGAAGTTTTTTACGCTTACCAAAAAGAGATTTTATCTCCTCATCAAGTTTTATTTGATAGTTAGTTTTCATTTAAAATTTCCTTTAAACTCTTTGCAACATAAATAACATCTTCCTTGCTCATTTTGGTGTTTAGAGGTAATGTTATCTCGTTACAAAACAGGTTGTATGAGTTAGGATAGTCTTCAATTCTAAAACCTAAATTTTTGTAGGCAGTAAGTAGCGGTAAAGGTTTGTAGTGAACATTTGTCGCTATGCCTTTTTCAGCCATCTTTTCTATAATTTCATTGCGTTTTTGCTGTGAAATACCGCTTATTCTGAGTAGGTAAAGGTGACCGCTTGAATAATAATTTTCGCCGTAATGTTTAAGCGGAATAAATCTTTCATCGTTTAAAATTTTGTTGTAAGTTTCAATATATTCTTTGCGTTTTTTTAGCATTTCGGGGTACCTATTTAACTGAACAAGCCCGATTGCCGCCATAATATCGGTCATATTGCATTTGTAAAGCGGTGCGGCAATGTCATATTCCCAACAGCCTGCTTTGTCTTTTGCAAGTGCATCTTTATTCTGCCCGTGCAATGATTGAAGCATAAACTGTTTGTAAAGGGTTTCGTTATCAATAAAATCTTTCTTCTGCCAAACGGCAGCACCACCCTCGGCGGTAGTTAAATTTTTAACTGCGTGGAACGAAAAAGCAGTAAAATCAGCAGAATTTCCCGATTTAACTTTATTTTTTTCGGCACCAAATGAATGAGCACCGTCAGCGATAACAATTACTCTTGAAAAGTCTTTTTGCAATTCGTTTTTAGATCTAAAAAGTGCCTTTTTGCTTTCTGCAATTGCTTTAATTCTATCATAGTCGCACATAATACCTGCAATATCAACCGCAATAATTGCTTTTGTTTTTTCGGTTATCAAATCGCCCAAAGCGTCATAATCAATCACAAAACTGTCTTTTTTTGCAT
>CACYEQ010000055.1 GCA_902773485.1 Oscillospiraceae bacterium | reverse complement strand
GTTGACGGCGGTGTTCAAATTGTTGCTTACAGCGGAAGCGAAGTTAACTTAAATATACCTGCAACTCTTAACGATAAAAAAGTTGTTAGCATAGGTGATTATGCGTTTGCTAAATATGATAACAAAACTACATTTAAGAGCATAACCGTTCCTACTTCGGTAACTTCAATCGGCAAGGGTGCTTTTGACGGTTGTTCAGCATTAACAAGTGTTAATATTCCAAGCGGTGTTAAAAGAATAGAAGCAGAAACATTTTTAGGATGTTCAGCACTCGGTAATGTTACAATTCCTTACGGTGTCAATTTTATCGGCGAATCTGCATTCCAAAACTGCGGAATTTATTCACTTATAATTCCTTGCAGTGTGAAAACAATTAAAGGTAGTGCTTTCCTCGGTTGTGAAAATCTCGGTAATATTGTTATTCCGGATTCAGTTACTGAACTCGGCAATGCTTTCCTTGCTTGTTCAAATCTTAAAACAGTTGTTGTAGGCAACGGTATAACTTCAATCGCACAAGCCACATTTGACGGCTGTACATCACTTGAAAGCATAGTTCTTCCTGCAAGTTTAGCAAGCATCGGTAGATATAATTTAGATGGTAAAACAAACTTTAATAATATTTATTTCAGAGGAACACAAACTCAATGGAATGCAGTATCAATTGCTTCTAATAATACAAATACAGCAACGTTAACTTGTAATTATAATAAAAAATTTGATGTTGGTCAACATAAATATTCGGTTTGTGAAACAGTTGCACCAACTTGTGTTAATGAGGGTTACACACTTAATATGTGCGAGGGTTGCAACGACGTATTTAAAACAAATGTAACACCTGTAACAGGCGTTCACGAATATAACAGCGGTGCAATCACAACACCTCCTACTTGTGTAGATAAAGGTGTAAAAACATATTTCTGCAATGTTTGCGGTGCTGAAAAGACCGAAGAGGTTGAGGCAACAGGTATTCACACTTATGATGACGGCATTGTAACAACAAATCCTTCTTGCACCAAAGAAGGAAGAATCATTTATTCCTGTACTGTTTGCGGTGATACAAAACCTGAGGTATTAAATCCAACCGGTCACACTTGGAATAGCGGCAAAACAATTAAACAGCCTACATTTAAAAAGACAGGCGTTAATACATTTACTTGTGTTGTTTGCGGGACTACCAAAACAACAACAATTGCAAAACTTAAAGCCGCCGCACTTAAAAAAGTTACAAAAGGTAAAAAATTCTTTAAGGCTACTTGGAAAAAGGTCGCAGGCGTTGACGGTTACCAGATTCAATATTGCACAAGCAATAAATTTAAGAATAAAGTTAAAGGCAAAAAACAAGTTCTTAAAAAGGTTACCGTTAAAATGGCTAAAACCACTTTAAAAACCGTTAAAAAACTTAAAGCAAAAAAAACTTATTATGTAAGAATTCGTGCTTACAAGAAAATAAACCGTAAAAATGTATATTCAAGTTGGTCAAAATCAAAAAAAGTAAAAACTAAATAATTGCAACTGTTAAACAAGGCGCGTTTTGATGTGACCCAAAAAGTTTAGACAAAAAATAATATTAATTTAAAAGGAATGAGTTTGGAAATGTATCGGACTCATTCCTTTTAGTTTTAAAGTAATATTTTAATATATGTATTGTTTAATTCATAAATAAAAGCGTTAATGATTTCAGATTTTTTCACCATAAAAAACTTCAACTTTTAGCCTCACCAAAAAGTTTCCATTGCTCCGTTATCCATACTGTTTTCTTCGTTACGCATAACGATTGAAACTATGCGGTATAATTTTTTCTGTTTTTTCAAAAAATATGCACCTCAAAAAGTGTGTAACTTTTTGGGTGCATATCAAATATACTCACTGTTTTAAATTTAACAACGAAACTATTTTACCATCGAAGCGATTTCATCAGCAAAGTTTTCTTCTTTCTTTTCAATGCCTTCACCTTTTTCATATCTTGTGAAGCCTTTGATAGAAATTTCGCCACCGAGTTCTTTTGCTATCTTTTCAACATATTTGCCTACTGTGTAATCGCCGTCAATAGCAAAAACCTGCTCAACTAAGCAATTTTCTTTATAGTATTTGCCGATTTTACCTGTAACGATTTTTTCAAGAACCTGCTCAGGTTTGTTAGCCATTTTAGGATCTTCTTTCATTTGGGCAATCATAATTTCTTTTTCTTTTGCAATTACTTCGTCAGGAACAGAAGCCTCATCAAGGAATGATGGGTTCATAGCAGCAATGTGCATTGCAACATTTTTGCCGAGTGCTTTGAATTCCTCTTTTGCAGCAATTTCATCAGTAGTATCAAACTCAACTAATACACCGATTCTGCCGCCGGCGTGAATGTAAGAAGCACATTTACCCTCTGTTCTGTAAAAACGGCGAATTTTCATATTCTCTCTTACTTTCAAGAATAACTCCTGTACCATTTCATCAACAGTCTGACCGTTTTCAGAGCATTTTAACAATGCTTCAACATCGACAGGGTTTTGTTTTACAACTACATCAATTACTTTCTTGCATAGTTCTTTAAATGGGTCGCCACCTGCAACAAAGTCAGTTTCAGCGTTAATTTCAAGTATTGCACCAACATTACCTTCAACTGTTGCAATAACCTGTCCTTCGGCCGCTACTCTTGAAGATTTTTTTGCCTGTGAAGCGAGACCTTTCTCTCTCAAAAAGTCAACCGCTTTATCCATATCACCGTCACACTCAACAAGTGCTTTTTTGCAGTCCATCATACCGCAACCGGTTTTCTCACGAAGATCTTTAACATCTTTTGCTGTAAAAGCCATAAAGATATACCTCCTATATAAAATAACTAATATTAAATTACTCAGCAGTTTCTTCTGCTTTTTCTTCTGTGTTTTCTGATTCAACAGCAACTTCTTCTGTTTGTATTACTTCTTCCTCAGTTGCAACAGCGTCCTCACCCTGTCTGCCTTCAATAACAGCCTGTGCAATAATGTGAGCAATAAGTTTTACTGCACGAATAGCGTCATCATTACCCGGTATTACATAATCAATTTCGTCAGGGTCACAGTTTGTATCAACAATAGCAACTATCGGAATACCAAGTTTTTTCGCTTCAAGAACTGCAATTCTTTCTTTTCTTGGATCAACAATGAAAAGTGCGCCCGGAAGTTGTTTCATGTTTTTGATACCGCCCATAAATTTTTCAAGACGGTCGATTTCTCCTTGAAGTTTAATAACTTCTTTTTTAGGAAGAAGTTCAAAAGTTCCGTCTTCTTCCATTTTGCGGAGTTGTTCAAGTCTTTTAATTCTACGGCGAATTGTTGTGAAATTAGTCATCATACCGCCAAGCCATCTTGCGTTTACATAAGGCATACCGCAAAATTCTGCTTCTTCTTTGATAGAATCAATAGCCTGTTTTTTAGTACCTACGAAAAGAATATCTTTTCCTTCGGCTGAGAGGTCACGAACTAAGTTGTAAGCCTCTTCTAATTTTTTAACG
>CACYEQ010000054.1 GCA_902773485.1 Oscillospiraceae bacterium | reverse complement strand
CGCTGCTAGCTCAGCTGGATAGAGTGACTGGCTACGAACCAGTAGGTCAGGGGTTCGAATCCCTTGCAGCGCGCCAAAAAAATCCTTCAATCATAAGCGATTAAAGGATTTTTTACTTTGTAATATTACAATACTGTATATAATATTCGGATTTGTTATTTGGCTTTTATATTTTTAACAATGTTATAAAACTCGTCCCTTTTACATATATTTTTATAGAAATTAAATGATAGAGGGATTTTAATATGTTTGGATTTACGGTAAAACTAACAAAAACAAGACTTTCGGTAATTTTAGCGGTAATTTTAATTCCGCTTTTGATTTTCAGTTCAATTTATATTCACAGGCTAACGCATAAAGAAAATACAAGCCTTGAAGCGCAAACTACCGCAAAACGGGTGGAATTTCTCAAAAATTACGGGTTTGAAGCAGATAAAAACAGCGAAACCAAAAAGCGAATAACCATACCCTCAGAGTTTGACAATGTATATACATCTTACAACAGTATTCAAAAATCAATGGGCTTTGATTTAGAAGATTTTAAAGGCGAAAAAGTAGATTTGTATTCGCTTAAAATAACCAATTATCCGAAAGACAGCAAGAATGTTTATGCGACAATTCTTATAAAGAAAGGCAAAATAATCGGCGGCGATATTCACTCAACCGAACTGAACGGATTTATGCACGGATTTAAAATGTAACTTGCTTTTTCAGCGGACTGCATATATAATAGTTCTGAGGAGTTGATAAAAATAGAACGACTTGATAAAACTGTTTCAAATATTATGTGCATTTCCCGTTCCGACGCTCGACGCCTTATAAAAATCGGCAAAGTTTTTGTAAACGGCGAAAAAGCGAAAGCGTTTGATACGAAAATAAGCGAAGCCGATGAAATAATGGCCGACGGCAAAAAAATTGAACTTGCAAAAACCGTTTATATAATAATGAATAAGCAAGCAGGTGTTGTTTGCGACGATAAATCGAGCGCACCTTATGCACCCGATACTCTGCCCGATAACTTAAAGCGTAAAGATTTGTTCTGTGTCGGCAGGCTCGATAAAGATACAACAGGCTTGCTGTTAATTACAAACGACGGCGAATATGCTCATTCGGTCATCTCACCGAAAAAGCATATTGAAAAACGATATCAGGCAACGCTTGAAAACGCTGTTAACGAAAATGATATTGAGCAAGCGGAAAAAGGCATTGTTTTGAAAGACAGCACAAATCTTCTGCCGTCAAAAATCATACCTATAACGCCTGATAAAAAGACGGTTGATTTTATCGTAACAGAGGGTAAATATCATCAGATAAAACGAATGGCAGGCGCACTTGACAACAAAATTTTATCACTCCACCGATACAAAATAGGCGAACTCGAACTGCCTGAAAATTTATCTTTTGGCGAAGCGAAAAGAGTCGAAAAAGAGCAGGCTTTTTTAGTTTTTAAAAAGTAAAATATTGTTAAAAAACAAGAAATCAAGCCAAAATATCACAAATATGCAAGAAATATTGTATATATTGCATAATAATTGCACTTATTTTTTGTAAGTTAAAATAATTGCATTTTTTTGATATTTATGGTATCATTTTATTAATATTATTAAAAGGAAAACTGTGTCCTTTTAAATTAGGAGGAAAGAAATTAATGGCAGGTTTATCTTTAAAAGGTATTTACAAAAAATATCCGGGCGGCGTTATTGCTGTATCTGATTTTAATCTTGAAATTAAAGATAAAGAATTTATTGTACTTGTAGGACCTTCCGGTTGCGGTAAATCTACAACTCTTCGCATGATTGCCGGACTTGAAGAAATTTCAGAGGGTGAACTTTACATCGGCGACCGCCTTGTAAACGATGTTGCTCCAAAAGACAGAGATATTGCGATGGTTTTCCAAAACTATGCTCTTTATCCCCACATGTCTGTATATGAAAATATGGCATTCGGTCTTAAACTTCGTAAAACTCCGCGTGATGAAATCAAACGTCGAGTAGACGAGGCTGCAAGAATTCTTGATATTTCACACTTACTTGACAGAAAGCCGAAGGCTTTATCAGGCGGTCAGCGTCAGCGTGTTGCACTCGGTCGTGCTTTGGTTCGTGAACCGCAGGTATTCTTGCTTGACGAGCCTTTGTCAAACCTTGATGCAAAACTTCGTGCTCAAATGAGGACCGAACTTACAAAACTCCATCAAAGACTCGGTACTACATTTATCTATGTAACACATGACCAGACTGAGGCTATGACAATGGCTGACAGAATCGTAGTTATGAAAGACGGTCTTATTCAACAGGTTGATACTCCTCAGCATCTTTATGATATTCCTTGCAATACATTCGTTGCAGGATTTATCGGTTCACCTCAAATGAACTTTATTGATGCGAAAGTTCGCAAAGAAGGCAGTGATTTCTTTGTAGAATTCGGGTCGGAAGATACAAAACGCCGTCTTGGTGTTAAATTCAAAATCAAATTGCCTGCTTATAAAAACGAAAAAGGTCAACTTGAAAAATATGTTGATAAAGATGTTATTATGGGTATTCGTCCTGAACACATTCACGATGAGCCCAAACTTCTTAAAGAGTTCCCTGACGGTAAGGTTACCGCTAATGTAGAAGTTACAGAACTTATGGGTGCTGAAACTTATCTCTATGTTAACTGCGAAACTCATTACATTATTGCAAGAGTTGCTCCTACAACAACTGCTAAAATGGGCGAAGAAATTGATATGACATTTGAGCCTGAAAAAATTCATCTGTTCGATAAAGATACAGAGATTGCCATTTGTCACTAATTAATAAAAAGTAAAAACTCTGCGAATTTTCGCAGAGTTTTTGTGTGTAAAGGTTGGTTTAATGAAAATTGTAATTACTGACGCCGAAACAGTTACAAGCGGCGATATTAATTTGAATGTGTTTTCTAATTTGGGTGAATTGCAAATCTATGATATGACGGCCAAATCGCAAATTGATGAAAGAATTGCCGAAGCCGATATACTGCTTTGCAACAAAACGCCTATAACTGCAAAAAACATCGAAAAGGCGAAAAATCTCAAATATATAGGACTTTTTGCAACAGGATTTAACAATATTGATGTTGATTTTGCAAAGCAAAACCGCATAGTAATTTGCAATGCGCCGAATTATTCAACCGATGCGGTCGCTCAGCTGACTTTTTCTTATATTCTAAATTTTTACAGCAGGGTTAGTGAATATAACTCGCTGGTGTTAAACCATGAATGGATTAACAGCAAAACTTTTTCTTACTTTCCTTTGCCTACCTTCGAACTGTCAAATAAAACGCTCGGAATTATGGGTTTTGGCGCAATTGGCAAGCGAGTTTGCAGGCTCGCAAAGGCTTTTAATATGAATGTTTTGGTATGCAATCGTAGTAAAATTTCAGAAAAAAATGTAAAACAGGTTGATTTTGAAACTTTGCTTGAAAAATCGGATATAGTTTCGCTTCATTGCCCACTAAACGAGCAGTCGAAAGGCATTATGAACGAGCAGGCTTTTGCGAAAATGAAAAAGGGCGCATTGTTTATTAACACCGCAAGAGGACCGTTGGTTGATGAAAATGCGTTGAAAAATGCGCTTGAAAGCGGAAAACTGGTGGGCGTCGGGCTCGATGTTTTAACAACTGAGCCGATGTCGAAAGACTGTCCGCTTTTCGGTATAAAAAACTGCATAATCACACCGCATATTGCTTGGGCAGGGCTTGAAACAAGAGAAAGACTTGTAAAAATTGTTTATGAAAATGTAGAGGCATTTTTAAACGGCAAACCTAAAAATCAAGTGTTTTAAAATCCTAACTGTTATGACTTATCGGTCGACTCAAAAAACAGCGATTTTATGCTGATTGCAATAAAAAATGCACCTAAGATTTTTGAAATTATTGAAGTGTCGATAACTGAGTTTAAAATAACTCCTATCGGTGCGCCTACAAGACCTGAAACTATCATTAAAAAAGCTTTTTTCAGGTCAACTTTATTCTGCTTTATATAAATTATCACCGAAAAAAGCGCAATTGGAATAAAACTCAGCAAATTCAGTCCTGCCGCCGATTTGTAGGAAAATTCAAGAAAAAATGTTAAAAAAGCAATCAGCACACCGCCGCCGCCGACTCCCAAACTGCCGAAAATTCCGCTTAAAAACCCTGAAAGAATTAAAATAAATATTTCCATTTTATTTTCCTACAATCATTCTTATTCCTGCATAAATAATAAATATGCAGAAAATGTTTTTTATTATTTTAGGCGGGAATTTTTTCATAAAATAAGTGCCTAAACACGCTCCTAAAATTCCTGCCGGTATAAGGTACAGCGAGGGCGAAAAATCAATGTTGTTTTTAAAAAAATAAAATATAATCGATACTACACAAAGAGGTAAAATTACCGCAATTGAAGTGGCCTGGGCCTGCTTTTGTTTGAGCCCCTGCTTTTTCAGCGTTTCAACGGCAATTATTCCTCCGCCTGCCCCGAAAAGACCATTACATATTCCTGTTAAAAATCCGAGAATTATAAGAAAAATATTGTTTTTTAAGTATTTCATCGCCCTCACCGTAACAAATTATAGTACATTTATTATTGCCGAAAAGTTTCAAAAAATTTTAACAAAAAAAAATAATAAATTTGTGCAAGATTTCTTGCAATAAATATTGACTATTTTGTGAATTTGTTGTATTATTATTGTGTACAGTAATCTAAACTGTTATTTAGGCAAAATTGCAAATCTTAATGGAGGTAATCAGAATGTCTAAAATGAAGAAAATTGTGGCATTTGCTCTGGCTTGCCTTTTCGCATTATCGCTTGTTGCATGCGACGGTAATGACGATGGCGGAAATGCCGGCAAAGAAACAAAAACCGCCACTGAGGCTGTTACTGATGTTACAACCAAAGAAGGCGAAACAACTACAACTGTTTCAGAAAAAACAGACAAGAAAAACAAGAAAAACAAGAAAAACAAGAAAACTACAACAACAAAAATAGTTGTTGCTAAAAAAGTTAATGTCGGAACTCAGAAACTTATTGCTCGTACAACAAACAGAGCAGGTAGTGCATCTGCAAAATTTGTTAAAAGTCTTAAAGGATTTACTCTTAAAATTTTGTATCCTTGGGAGAACATCTACGGCGCAACAAAGTGTAAAGCTTATTACACTCAATCAATGAAAGATGTTAAAAAAGCATACGGTATCAACATTAAAGAAGAAGGTAAGTGGGATAGGTATAATGAAAGTCTCGCTTCGGAACTTGCTTCTAAAAAATGTGAAAACCATATTTACTATGCTCAGCAAGGTAACTTTGCTTCTTACTTCAAAAAAGGTTACATTTCAGACCTTGCTTCCGCTATGAGAGAGGCTGCTGTTGACTTTAACGATCCTTGGTATTTTAGCGGTGCAAAAGGCTTCTTGAATATCAACGGTAAACAGTATGGTTGGGTACCTGTTGAAGATGAGTATACAACACCGTTTATGATTATTTACAACAAAACTTTACTTTCAAGAAAAAGTTTGACTGATCCCGCAAAACTTGCATCACAAGGTAAATGGACCTGGTCTACGCTTGAAACTTATGCAAAGAAATTTGATAATGACAAGAGCGTTACAGGTATGGGTACTGTTGACTCTGAAATGTTAGTTGAGGCAATTGCCGCTCAGTTAGGTACTGCTTTAACACAGGTTAAAAAAGGTCAATCACCTACAACAAATATTACAAATTCAAAAGTTAAAACCGCTTTGGAAACATTTTCAAGTTGGTGTGTAGGTAAAAAGGCTTGGTGCGATACATTTAAAGACGAGCAATGGAACTATGCTAAAAACAAACTGGCTAACGGTAAACTTGCTATGTTGTTTGGCACACACGATACAGTTCAGAATTTAAAAAGTGCTAAGGATAACTCAGTATTTGGCGTCGCTCCGTTCCCTACAAAGAACGCTTCTAAATCATATACAGGCGTTAGTATTGCTCAGTTTATAGCATTTATTCCGATAGTTCATCAGAAGATTGCTTCAAAAATTTTGTTCGCAAGAAACGAATACTATCGTTATAATTATCGTTATGCTGACAGATGCGCAAGATACAGATGGGAATCTTACCTCGGCGACAGCAATGCTGTAACAAATGCTATTAACATTAAATACGGCAAAAACGGCAACAAGATTAAGATGTCTTGGACTTCTGTTTGCGAAGATGCAGAAGCAAATGTAACAACCGCTTCTATTATCAAAGAAATCGTAAAAGGTAAAGGCGTTGCTACTGCAATCAGCGGTAAAAAGAATGCTCTTTCAAATACTTATAAGAAAGTATGGAAGGGATACAAAACGACAGGTAATGTTTAATAAATAATTTTACCTAAAATTAATTGCATGCAAATTAAAAATAAGGTGTAAGGAGAAATCCTTACACCTTTATTTTTTTAAAGGTCCAAAAGCATTACTGCTTTTTTATGCAATCTTGAAATTTGTTTTTCAGAATAACCTATTTGCTCTGCAATTTCTTCAAAAGTCTTAATATTAATATATTTCAAAAACAAAACTCTTCTTAAAATCTCATCATCAAGTTTATTTATTTTTTTATTAATATTGCGTCGTAAATCAACCAAACAGTCAACATTATAGTCGATTTCCTCTTCCAAAGTCATAACCTTTCTCATACACTCCGCAGTAGGATATATTTGTTTTATTTTTAAAGCGCGGTCAAACCATTTTTTCTTTTCATCAAGCAGAGCGTCAATATGTAAATCTAAAAACTTGTAACTTTCAAGAAATTTCTTTTTTTCCTCATAATTCATTATTGTTCCCCCTTATTTACAAAGATTAAACGGGGCTTTGCTTGGGGCTAATTATATTATATAATGCTTTGTGTACATTAAAAAGGACACAGTAAATTTTATGCAATTAGTTCTTCAATAGAACAACCGATTAACGAGGAAAGTTGCATTAAATGCGAAACGGAAGGCATTGCCTGACCTTTTTCCCATTTAACTACTGTTTGCTGGCTTACACCGATTTTATACGCAATATATCTTTGCGTATAATCATTTCTTAATCTGTATGCCTTTAATTTTAACATCCTTAAAAACCTCCTATTGTTTTCTGTTAAAATTTTACAATACTTTGCAAGATTTGTCAACTATTACCAAACACTTGTAAGTTGTAAATAAGAAAAAAGGTTGTGCTGATAGTCTTATCAGCACAACCTTTAATTTTTCAAAGAAATTACAGCCTTGCTACTTTGTTTTTCCTTACAAACATACCAGGATACATAATTCTTATAAGCACACAAGTAACAATTACATAATAAATGAAAGAAATAATAAATCTTATTATAGAAGGTGAAATCTCTTCATTTATGTGTCGAATAATACTTGGAGCGAATGTATAAACTTGAACTACATTCATGATCAGTACCATCCACTTTATAGAAATATTCCTGTAAACTAACATCGAACATATCAAAAATAGTATATCTATGATTGAAAACCAAAAATTTGCTTCTTCTTTTTGCAAGTAAACATGGTAGTAAGAATTTATCAAAAACTCGAAAAATGCAGGCAACATAATTACCAAAGCGCAAAGTTTTTGCGTTGAAAAACCACCCAATTTTTCTTCGAAAAACATACCGTATTTACGGTCGCGATAAAGTTTTCTAATAAGCAAAAACATCAAAAGAGATATTGCAATTGCGAAAACTACAATAAATGCAATACTAAACATATTATGTTCTTTTGTACTCATTAATTTCACTCCGTTTCATTTTTTATTATATCCCAATATTTTTTATAGGCCTGTTCGGTTTTATTCTTACCGTAAAAATAGTATTCACGGTCTTTAATTTTGTCAGGTAAGTATTGCTGGTAAATATAGTGGTTTTTATAATCGTGCGGATACTTGTAAAACTGCCCTTTATTCTCAACTTCCGCACTGTCAAAATGCTTGTTTTGCAACTGCCTTGGAATAGGTCCGGCGTTACCCATAGAAATATCCTGCATAGCGCTGTTAATTCCGTTGTAAGCCGAGTTTGATTTCGGCGAAATGCTTACCAAAACCACTGCATCTGCAAGCGGAATTCTCGCTTCGGGCAAGCCCAAAGCCTGCGCCGTATCAACCGCAGATTTAACAATAGAAATAATTTGCGGATTTGCAAGACCCACATCTTCGCAAGCGCAAACCATAAGCCTTCTGCAAGCACTCGGTAAATCGCCCACTTGTAAAAGCCTTGCGAGATAATGAAGTGCCGCATTCGGGTCAGACCCACGCATTGATTTTTGATAAGCAGAAATAATATCATAATGCTCATCGCCGTCACGGTCATATCTCATACCGCTTTGCTGTGTCAAATCTTCTGCCAAATCTTTGGTTATAACTCTTTTTCCTCCGTCATCTTTGGCAGATAAAGTGCAAAGTTCGACTGCATTTATCGCTTTTCTGACATCACCGCCACAACGTGCGGAGATTGTTCTTATTACCTCGTCATCGGCTTCGATTTCGCCTATTTCATCACGCATTTTGGTAAAAGCCCGTTTAATAACAGGAATTGTATCTTCTGCTTCGACTGCCTTAAATTCAAATACGGTTGAGCGAGATAAAATAGCACTGTAAACATAAAAATAAGGATTTTCAGTAGTAGAAGCGATAAGTGTTATCGAGCCGTTTTCTATGTACTGCAAGAGCGATTGCTGTTGTTTTTTGTTTAGGTACTGAATTTCATCGAGATAAAGCAATATTCCATCGATTCCGGAAAAAGTTTTTGTTTCTTCAACAATTTGTTTAATATCGGCGGTGGAACAATTAGTTCCGTTCAACTTGTGAAAAGTCATATTTGCACCGCTCGCAATAATTGAAGCAAGCGTTGTTTTACCTACGCCTGAGGGTCCGTAAAAAATCATATTAGGGATTTTTCCGCTTTTGATTATGTTGTAAAGCATTTTATCTTTCCCGATAAGATGCTCTTGACCTACCATATCTTCAATGGTTTTGGGTCTCAATCTATCTGCTAACGGTGCCGACATTGTTTCGCCTCTTGATAAATTTATTTATATAAAGGATATTTTTCGCAGATTTTTTCAACCATTGCTCTGATTTCGTCTTTATTCTCAAAATCAACAATGCAACGGTGAATACACTCGGCGATTACATCAAAATCTTCTTCTTTTAAGCCTCTTGTGGTAGCAGCAGGTGTTCCGAGTCTTACACCCGAAGTTACAAATGGACTCTCAGGGTCGTTAGGAATTGCGTTTTTATTAGCGGTAATATAACATTCGTCAAGTCTGTTTTGAAGTTCTTTACCTGTAACGCCTGTTCCTGTTAAATCAAGCAACATAAGGTGGTTATCTGTACCGCCTGAAACCAATTTATGACCTCTTTTAACAAGACCTTGCGCTAATGCTTTTGCATTTTTAACAATTTGTTTTTGATATTCTTTAAACTCATCTGTCAAAGCCTCGCCGAAACATGCTGCCTTAGCCGCAATAATGTGCATAAGCGGACCGCCCTGTGTGCCGGGAAAAACGCCTTTGTTGATAGCTTTTGCATACTGCTCTTTGCAAAGAATAAGTCCGCCTCTGGGTCCTCGGAGGGTTTTGTGAGTTGTTGTTGTAACAACATCGGCATAAGGAACAGGTGAGGGATGAAGCCCTGCGGCAACAAGACCTGCAATATGAGCCATATCTACCATAAATAAAGCATTAACCTTTTTAGCGATTTCGGAAATGCGCTCAAAATCAATAATTCTTGCGTATGCCGAAGCACCTGCAACTATGAGTTTCGGTTTACATTCCAAAGCAATTCTTTCAAACTCATCATAATCAATATATCCCTCATCGTTAACACCGTAAGGAACGAAATTATAATACATACCCGAAATATTAACAGGCGAACCGTGAGTTAAATGGCCACCATGAGCGAGGTTCATACCCATAACGGTATCACCCGGTTTTAAAAAGGCAGTGTAAACCGCTTGGTTAGCCTGAGCACCCGAATGAGGCTGAACGCAGGCGTGTTCTGCACCGAAAAGTTTTTTAGCACGCTCAATTGCGATATTCTCAACAATATCAACATATTCGCAACCACCGTAATAACGTTTGCCCGGGAAACCCTCGGCATATTTATTGGTAAGCGGTGAACCCATTGCAGCCATAACAGCAGGAGATACAAAGTTTTCCGAAGCGATAAGTTCAATATTTCTCTGTTGGCGGTGCAACTCTTTGTTCATTGCTTCTGCCACTTCTTTGTCAAATTTTTCTACAAAACCTATTGTGTCAACAATTTCATTAAACATTTTTTTATTCCTTTCATTTTATCTCTTAATTATAATTATTATACAATAAATCAAACTTAAAGTAAACATTTTTTTTATTTTTATTTTTAAAATTTCAAACTTTTTAAATATTCCTTTGTTTTATTGTCTATTCTGAAACTCTCTCTTGCTTTTTGAATTGATTTATTATGAGTCCATTTGTCTTTTATTTTTTTCTGCTCAAAAACAGTTACAGCGGTATCGTACTGCTTTATCAGTGCAAAAGAAAAATACCAGGCAACCGCCATATTTATATAGTATTCATCGCAAACGGCACCAATTACCAAATTGAGCATATCAGGAGTAAAATCATCATCTAAAAAATAACTCATAAGCGAAACAATTGCAAAACGAACGGTATATGTATTGTCAGATTTTATCCATTCTTTTACTTTTGGCAATAGTTTTGCGTGGTTTTTCTTAAAAACGGGTGGTTTTAAACTGTCACAAGTGCCCCAGTTGTCGATAAACGGTAAAAATCGCTCTACCTCTTGCAAACACTCGTCAAAATCTTTTATTTGCTCTATTAAGAATGCATGTAGATTGTTTTCTTCAAAATAATAATGCGGCAGAACTTTTAAAAACTCTTGCGACTCGGGAATGTCTTTTAATTGCTTTGCAAATTTACGCATTTCAGGTGTCCTTATTCCGATAATTCGCTCGTTTTCAACCGTAGGAATGAGTTTTTGATTAAATTCTTTATACTTTTTATCTTGCTTTGCAAATAATTCGTTTTGAATGTTCATATTTTTTACTCCTTAAATAAAAAAGCAGTAAAAAAACTGCTTTTAAAAACTACCGGCTAATTGAAAAATTGTGATTTTTCAGCGTTAGCGGTGTGCTGTAATTGATAAATTTTTCTTCGGTTTCATCGTCAGAAAAAACGCAGGTGCCGACAAGTTTTTCACCTTTTTCACCAATCTGATTTATAACCGCCGCCGTCTGTTGTGAGAATTCGGTGGAAGTTATTCTTAAAATATATTTTCCGTCTTTAACCGAACCATCATTTTCATCTCTTTGAGGTTCGGTTTGAAAATAATTTCCGTCAATATCACCCTTAACCTCAACCGTTTCAACCGAATCATACTTGCCTTGTTTAATTTCAACCTCCAATTTCATACCAATCGGAAGCGAAGTTGTCATATAAACAGTATCATTAGTGCTTTTGCTTGAATTCATTTCAAAAGTTACATCAACTCTTTTAACATCTTTTTCGGTTTCTTCATCATCGCAGGCACAAAGCGAGAATAAAATCAAAAAACTAACTAAAATAACCGCCAATCTTTTCATAAAACCACTCCTAATATTTAACAGTGCCGTCAAAGGCAAATTCGGCAGGACCTGTCATAAACACAGCATCATCGGTATAATTAATAACCAAATCACCACCTACCAAATGTACTGTAATATCCTCACCTTTTTTGCAATATCCGTTCAAAACAGCGGCAACTACCGATGCACAAGCACCTGTTCCGCAGGCGAGGGTTTCGCCCGAACCTCTTTCCCAAACTCGCATTTTTAAAGTTTTTTCGTCAATAACCTTAATAAATTCGGTATTTACCTGTTCGGGAAATAGCTCGTTTTTCTCAAATTTCGGTCCTATTTTTTCAATTTTAATATTATCAGGGTCGCGTTCATCGAAAATTATGCAATGCGGATTGCCCATTGATACACAGGTTACCTCGTAAACTTTACCGTCAACTTCCATTTTTTCTTTAACAGCGGTTTCACCGTCAAATTTTGCCGGAATTTCGGCGGGCTTTAAAATTGCCTTACCCATATCAACTGTAACCAAAACAACTTTGTCATCTTTTATTTTCAAATCAAGATATTTAATGCCTGAAAGCGTTTCGATTGATAGTTTATCTTTTTTGCAAATATCACGCTCATAAAGAAATTTAGCAACGCAACGAATTGCGTTACCGCACATTTTACCCTCGGAGCCGTCAATATTAAACATTCTCATTTTTGCATCCGCAACTTGGGAGGGACAAATCATAACAATGCCGTCGCCGCCTATCGAGAAATGTCTATCAGAAAGTGTTTCAGACATTTTTTCAGGGTTTTCTATATTCTGCTTAAAACAATCAAAGTAAATATAATCGTTTCCGCAACCGTGCATTTTTGTGAAATTATAAACCATTTTATCACCTTCTGTAAACATAATACGCGATTACTGCATATTCGGAGCCGTCATCTAATTTTTTTGAAAGGCGTACTCCGTCTTTTGAAAGCAGTTCGCCTACTTTTACATCAAAAAAAAAAAAAAGAAAAACATCTTTGCCTTCTGAGAAGCAAATTATTTCGTCTCCTTTTATATTAATTGAACCCGAATGACCCAGAACATATTCAGTTCCGTCTTCATTTCGGGTTGCAACATATTTTAT
>CACYEQ010000053.1 GCA_902773485.1 Oscillospiraceae bacterium | reverse complement strand
GACAAAAGAAAAAATGAAAAAACTACTTTCAAAGTTTGACGATTTTGGACTACCTGTTTGTAGCATTGGAAATCTATGCTATTTACCTGAAGATATTAATAGAGGCAAAAAAGATAAAACTATTTATGAAACAAATAATCTATCCGTATCTATTGAAGAGATTGAAAGTAAGTACAGTTTCACAAAGGAAAAAGATTTTGAGTGGTTAGATGATAGTTTATATAATAAAGATGATGCTAATGATGCTGTTTTATTAGAAAAATATTTTACGAAGTTTCTTAATAATAGATATCATATTATTAAAGAAAAATTTCTAAAATATTTTGGATATTAAAATTATTAATAGCATAACTAAAAACGCTTTCCCTTAGGGAAGGCGTTTTTTACACCTTACCACCGCAAGCGGTCCTCCTTTACAAAACATAAGACGGCTTTTCACCCTTAAAAAATAAAAACATTGAAATTATGCGGGTTTTGGGTTATAATATTAATTTAGAAAACATTAGGGAGAAAATTTATGTTTATTGATATTGCTGAAATACATATAAAAGCAGGCGACGGCGGAAACGGTGCTGTAACTTTTCATAGAGAAAAATATGTTGCAAATGGCGGTCCTGACGGTGGCGACGGCGGTAAAGGCGGAGATATTGTTTTTATTGCCGATAAGAATTTGTCGACGCTCGCCGATTTTAGATATAAAAGAAAATATACCGCTGCCAACGGTGAAAAGGGAAGCGGCAACCGTTGTTACGGCAAAAAAGGTAAGGATACGGTTATAAAAGTACCTGTCGGAACGGTTTTTAAAGATACAAAAACCGGCAGAATTATGGCAGATTTGTCTGACGGCGAGAGTTTTGTTGCGGCTCACGGCGGTAAAGGCGGTTGGGGAAATACTCATTTTGCGACTGCTACAAGGCAAATTCCTCGTTTTTCTAAAGAGGGCAGACCAGGTGAAGAACTTGATATAACATTGGAGTTGAAATTGTTAGCAGATGTGGGTCTGCTCGGCTATCCGAATGTTGGCAAATCTACTTTGGTTTCGGTTGTTTCGCAGGCAAAACCGAAAATTGCAAATTATCATTTTACAACGCTTACCCCTGTGCTTGGCGTGGTTAGGGTTGATGATGAATGTTCGTTTGTTATGGCTGACATTCCGGGTGTAATAGAGGGCGCAGGTGAGGGTGCAGGACTCGGTCATCAGGTTTTGCGTCATGTTGAAAGATGTCGATTATTACTTCATATAGTAGATGTTTCAGGCTCTGAGGGACGTGACCCGATAACAGATTTTGAAACAATTAACAAAGAATTAGCCGTATTTTCGCCGGAACTTTCAACCCGTCCGCAAATCGTTGTTGCAAATAAAATTGATATGGCAGAGCCTGAACAAATTGAAAAATTCAAAAAATATATTGAAGAAAAAGGCTTGAAATTCTTTACAATTTGTGCGCCGATTCAAGAGGGAACTGACGAACTTGTAAAATATGTTGCGAAAGAATTGCAAAAATTACCGCCGATTTTGAAATATGAAGCGGAAGAAAAACCGATTGAAGAAGTAAGCGAAGAAAAAGGCAAGTTTGAAATTGTAAAACGAGGCGAAGTTTACGAAGTTATCGCCGAGTGGTTACATCCGCTTATGGATAAAACTAATCCTAATGATTATGAGCAGTTGCTTTACTTTCAAAATGTTCTTGAAAAATCAGGCATTATTAATGCTTTGCGTGAATACGGCGTAAAAAATGGCGATACTGTTGTTATTTACGATTTTGAATTTGACTTTGTGGATTGATAAATATGCTGGAATTACAACAAAATTTTGATATTAAAACTGCAACAACCGACCAATTGAGTTTTGTCGGCGACGCAGTCTATTCACTGCTTGTAAGAGAAAAACTTTGTTTTATAGGTAAATGCCGTTCAAATGATCTACATACTTCTTCGGCAAAGAAAGTTAAAGCAAATGCACAGGCAAATGCTTATTTAAAAATAAAGGATATTTTAACCTCAACCGAAATATCTATCTATAAAAAAGGCAGAAATGCACATAATAATCATACTCCTAAAAACGCAACCAAGTGCGATTACCACAGTGCAACAGGTCTTGAAACTCTTTTCGGTTACCTTTATTTAACAAATCAAAATGAGAGAATTTATAAACTTTTTGAGATAATTTTTTAATTTGTTTTATTACATAAACTTTTTAAGGAAAGATATGTAATGACATTAAAATCTAAAAGGCTCGATTTGCTGTTTATAATAATCGGAAATATTTTTATAGCGATAGGCGTATCATCTTTTACTGCGCCGAACGGCATTGCTGCGGGCGGACTTACAGGTGTTGCAACAATTCTTTATTATCTTTTTGGTTTTCAAGTCGGCACAGTCGTTTTACTTTTTAATATACCTATATTTATTATTGCCGCAAATAAATTTGGCATAAAATTTTTATATTATTCAATAATTTCAACAGTTATTATGACGGTTTTTATTGATTTATCTCCAAAAATTATACCTGTTTATAAGGGGGATAAAATTTTAAGTGCAGTTTTTGGCGGAGTTTTGATGGGAATTGGACTTGCTCTTATATTTTTGCGAGGTGCAACAACAGGCGGTGTAGATATATTAGCAAAACTTATGCAAAGCACATTACCGCAGTTTTCAATAGGAAATTTAATAATGGTTTTAGATGTTGTTGTAATAATTTCCTCAGCAATAGTTTATCAAAACATCGAAAATGCATTTTTTGCCATGATTTCAATATTCTTTCAGTCAAAAACTATTGATTATATTATTTACGGTTTTGAAAAAGGCAGGCTGATTATTGTAAAATCTGATTTATGTGACGAAATTTTAAAAAATGCTTCTAATCATTTAAGCAGTATTTACACAATTAATGAAAGTGAAAATGAACTTATTTGTGCTACACATAGGTATGAGGCGGCAAAATTTCATAAAATAGTGAAAAACACAGATAAAACCGCATTTATTGTGACAATAGAGGCGGGCGAAATTTTCGGAGAGGGGTTTGACAATTTTAATGAATCTTCCTAACGGATTTTTAGAGTGTATGAAAGAAACATTAAAAGATGATTTTGCCGACTATTTAAAATATCTTAAAAATTCTCCTTTTAGAGGATTACGTGTAAACACTTTAAAAGCAGATATTAAAAAAATAACCGAAAAATTAGATTTTGAAACGAAACAAATTCCTTTTTGTAAAGAGGGTTTTTATATCGATAACGATATAAAAGGTCTTGGAAATCACCCATTTCATCACGCAGGAGCATTTTATTTACAAGAACCTTCTGCTATGAGTGCGGTTGAGGCTTTGAAAGTTGAAAAAGGTGATAAGGTGCTTGATTTATGCGCTGCACCAGGCGGAAAATCAACTCAGATTGCTGCAAAATTGCAAAACTCAGGTCTTTTGTGGGCGAATGAATATATAGCAGGCAGAGCAAAAATTTTAGCATCAAATATTGAGCGGTGCGGAGTGAAAAATGCAGTTGTTTCGAATAATGATACTGATGTAATTGCAGAAAATTTTAAAGGCTTTTTTGATAAAGTTTTAGTTGATGCACCTTGTTCGGGTGAGGGAATGATACGCAGAGAGCCTAATGCCGTTATCGAATGGAAAAAAGATAACCGAGAAAATTGTGCAAAAAGGCAAGCAGAAATTCTTGATAACGCAGCAGTTTGCTTAAAACAAAACGGAACGCTTGTTTATTCAACCTGTACATTGTCATTAGAAGAAAATGAGCAAACAGTAGAGAACTTTTTAAATCGTCACCCTGAATTTGAATTAGTTGAAATTGAGCCTGATTTCGGTAGAAAAGGCTATACATATTTTACCGAAAACAAAGAAATTTCAAAAACAAGACGAATTTTATTCTCTGACGGTGGCGAGGGTCACTTTATAGCGAAGTTCAAGAAAAAATCATTTGAAGAATGTGATACAAAAGAATTTTTGTTTAATTTTAAGAGAATAGATATAGTTGACAATTTTTTCGAAGAAAATTTTAGATTTATTCCAAAAAAATATTATGTAAATCAAAATATCGTTTATATTTTGCCTGAATTTTTCTCGAAACTGAGCAAAGTAAAAATTGTGAAAGCGGGTATAAAAGCAGGGGAGATTAAAGCAAAAAGATTTGTGCCAAATCATGATTTATTTATTTCTAGCAATATTAACGAAGTTAAAAAAGTTCTTGATTTACCTATTTACGATAAAAAAATTTACAATTATTTACACGGACTTGAAATTGACTGTGATTTAAAAGGTTATGTTTCGGTTGCAGTAGAAGGAATAACGCTTGGTTTTGGCAAAGCATCAAACGGGAAGTTAAAAAATCATTATCCAAAGGGACTTCGTATATTTTAATCTTTTTTAGCCATAATAAACTACAAAAGGAGTGATTATTATGGCTACTGATAATGAGCTTTTAAGTGATATTTACAGAGCTTCAAGAGTTGGCGCTGAAACACTTGATAATCTTATTTCAAAAACTGAAAACAGCGATATACAAGAGGAATTAAAGCGTGAGAAAAAGGTATATAGAGATTTTCAAGATAAGACCTTTAAAGAAATTAGAAGTAGAAATGAATATCCAAAGCCGGTTAAAAAAGCACAAATTAAAATGTCAAAAATGGGCATTGAAATGAACACAATGTTTGATAAAAGTCAAAGCCATATTGCTGATATTGTTATTCAAGGCAATAACATGGGCATTATTGGTATGACAAAGAGTATTAACAGTAATAAACACGCTGACAAAAGTATTAGTTCTCTTGCAAATGAATTGGTTGATATTCAAAAAGAAAATATTGAAAATCTATTAAAATTCCTTTAAAAAAAAACTCTGAAAGCATCTGCTTTCAGAGTTTTTAGTTATTTCCATTTTTTAAATCCGAGTTGTTTCATTGTTATACCTGTTTTTACTTAATTTAACTATTAAAATCAGGATATATACTTTTAAGAGAAACCTTTGCAGTTTTGTTTAAATAAACTTTTACTGCCGGTGTGTTAACACTTACAGTAACATTTGCACAGTAGCCTTTTCCGCTCAAATATGTACACATATTTTTCTGTGTCTGCATTAATGGCTTTTACAGTTGCGTAAGTTGTTACAAACCTCGTATTATAAATTCGACGTTTAAAAATTACTTTACTATTTTGTACCAAAAATTCTGTCGCCTGCATCTCCCAGACCGGGAACAATGTAGCCGTTTTCGTTTAATTTTTCATCAACATTTGCACAGTAAATTTCAACATCAGGATGTGCCTCTTTTAAAGCCTTAATGCCTTCGGGTGCGGCTATCATACACAAGAATTTAATGTGTTGTCCGCCGTAGCCTTTAATTTGTCTGATTGCATCAATTGCAGAGCCGCCTGTTGCTAACATTGGATCAACAACAACAATAAGTCTTTCTTCAATATCAGCAGGCAATTTGCAATAGTATTCGTGAGGCTCCAAAGTTTCTTCATCACGATACATTCCTATATGACCTACTTTTGCTGAAGGAACTAATTGCAAAAGGCCGTTTACCATACCAAGTCCTGCACGAAGTATAGGAACAACAGCAAGTTTTTTACCTTTAATCATTTTTTGAGTTGTTTTTGTTATAGGCGTTTCGATTTCAACATCTTCCAAAGGTAAATCACGAAGTGCCTCATAGCACATAAGCATAGTAATTTCTTCTACCAATTCACGAAACTCTTTGTTTGATGTAGTGGTTTGACGAAGAATTGTTGTTTTGTGCTGAATAAGAGGGTGATCAAAAATCGTTAAATTGTTCATTTTATATCTCCTTAATTCTTTATAAAATAATAGTACAAGTTTTTACACTTGTACTATTATATAATATTTTTATAGAAAAATCAATATTAATTAATCTTCTTTTGCATTTTTACAAATAAGATTTACAATAATACCAAGGATTAATGCACAAGCAACTTCTGTGATTGTGACTTTTCCAAAAGAAAGAGTTAAACCGCCGATACCTGAGATAAGAATTGTTGAAACAACAAACAAATTTTTGTTTTGATTGAGGTCAACACCTTGTACCATTTTAAGACCTGATACTGCGATAAATCCGTAAAGAGCCATACAAACGCCACCCATTACGCAAGATGGAATTGAATTTACAAACGCAATAAACGGAGCAATAAACGAAACTACTATTGCTGATACTGCGGCTGTAATAATTGTATAAACAGATGCGTTTTTAGTAATAGCAACACAACCGATTGATTCTCCGTATGTAGTGTTAGGGCAACCGCCGAATACAGCACCAAACATTGAACCTACGCCATCACCAAGCAATGTTCTGTGAAGGCCGGGATCTTCAAGTAAATCTTTTTCAATAATTGAAGAAATGTTTTTGTGATCTGCAATATGTTCCGCAAATACAACAAATGCAACAGGAATGTATGCAACCGCAATTGTTCCGATGTATGAAACTGAAAGATTAGAAAATCCATCTTTTGCGGTTAAGAATGTAAAGTCAGGCAATTGTAAGAATGTTTTTAAGTTAACTCCGTCTTTAACTAAGTTTGAGAAAGCAGAATAGTCAACAACTTTGAGAGTGTTGATATCGCACGAGTTACCGATAATTGTAAAGATTGAAGCAACTGCATAGCCTGCTAATATACCGTAAATAAACGGAATAAGTTTGCCTGATTTTTTACCGTAAGTTGAGCAAATGATTGTTACTATAAGAGTAACTAAACCGCAAAGAACAGTAATAAGCGGAGAAGCAATTCCTTCACCGTCAACTTTAACACTGCCTGTTGTGAGGTCGCCGATTGCATTACCTGCAAGAGATAAACCTATAATTGCAACGGTTGGTCCGATAACAACAGCGGGCATTAATTTGTTAATCCAGCCTACGCCTACAAACTTAACTATGATAGCAATAAGAACATAAACAAGACCCGCAAAAACCGCACCGATAATAAGGCCTAAATAGCCGAGTGCCATTGATACACCGCCTGCAAATGCAGCAACCATAGAACCTATAAAAGCGAATGATGAGCCTAAAAACACAGGACTTTTCTTCTTTGTGAAAGCCACATAGATTAAAGTACCTACGCCGGCACCGAAAAGTGCAGCTGCCGGACTCATATTGTTACCTACAATAACAGGAACTACGAGAGTAGCAGTCATAATTGCGAGCAACTGCTGAATGGCGAAAACTAAAAGTTTTCCGAATTTTGGTTTGTCATTAACTTCATAAATTAATTTCATTGCCAAAATACCCCTTTACTATAAAATTTTTATTATATGATAAAGGCTATAACGCCGATTATCCAAAAAAATACTGACTTTTATTTTAAAAGTCAGTAATAAAATCAAAAAAATAAATTTGAACCTAAACCAAAAGATTTAAGCAAATTTTGCAAATATATTGTGTTTTCAAAAGTTGAAAAACTCATTATATTGTACCTCAAACAAACTTACTTTAATTAATATAACAAAAATCGACATATTTGTCAATAGAAAAACATAATATTTTTTAAATAAATTTTTATTGACTAAACAGATTAAAAGTATTATAATATTATAGAAAATTTGCCTCCATAGTTAAATGGATATAATAAGATCCTCCTAAGATTTAGTTATAGGTTCGATTCCTATTGGGGGCGCCAAGTACAGTTAAAGAATAATGAATAAGAATAATGAAGAATTAACCTGTTTTATCTCATTATTCATTCATTATTCTTTTTTAAAAAAACACTTGACAAATTAGTTTTTATATGGTAAAATTCTTTTACAACAAAGAAGAGCCGTCCGGTTCTCGCCTTGTGGTTTTATCTTAACAAGGCTAATTATTTACAGTATTTTTAGTAATTTACTGTAATTTTGTCGGACGGATTTTATTCCGTCTTTTTTTGTTGCAATTTTTATCGGAGGTGTTTGCCATCAGTAAACAAGAACATTCCATCAATGAAGAAATCAGAGACGAAAAAGTTAGACTTATCGGTGCTGACGGGGCTCAATTTGGTATTGTTTCATCAGAAGAAGCGTTGAAACAAGCAGAAAAAGCCAATCTTGACCTTGTAAAAATTGCACCTAATGCCGAACCACCTGTTTGCAAAATAATGGACTACGGTAAATATAAATTTGACCAGGCAAAAAGGGAAAAAGAGGCAAGAAAGAGTCAAAAAATTATTGATATTAAAGAAATCAGACTTGGTCTTAACATTGATGTTCACGATTTCAACACAAAATTAAAGCATGCACAGCGCTTTATCAAAAACGGTGATAAAGTTAAGGTATCTATTCGCTTTAAAGGCAGAGCAATCGGTCACACAGAACTCGGCCTTGACACTATGAACAGATTTGCCGATGCTTGTACTGAATTTGCGGTTATTGAAAAGCCCGCAAAGATGGAAGGCAGAAATATGCTGATGTTTTTAGCACCCAAAAAGAATTAATAATATTTGAGGAGGACACAAGTTATGCCTAAAATTAAGACACATTCCGGTGCAAAAAAGAGATTTAATCTCACTAAAAACGGAAAAGT
>CACYEQ010000052.1 GCA_902773485.1 Oscillospiraceae bacterium | reverse complement strand
TCTTCCAAAACATCTTTGTTAACAACAGCATTTGCGCCGATTGCTGTGTAATTTGCAATTTTTATATTTCCAAGTACTACTGCACCTACACCGATAACAACACCGTCACCGATTGTAGGGCAACCTGAATCAAGTCCTCCTGCTACAATACTTGTATTTATATGTATCGCACAGTTTTTACCTACTTTTACACTTCCATTTACAAGAATAGGTCCTAAATGCATGATTTTCAAGCCTTTATCAAAGCAATTTATTGGCATAGATATTAAATACTTCAACTTGTATCTGTTAAGATGAATTTTTTTTAATAAATACTTAATTCTCTTATTTGTATTATAGTAATACTCCGCCTTGCGAAGCAAAATATTATACTTTGCCAAAGTTTGCTTTTCTGAATAATTATAAGGTATTAAGCATTTTGTATAACTAATATTATATCTCTTTAATTCATAAGAAATAACACTTTTTAAATCTTTTTTGGTTTTTATCAATCTGCTTTTCCCCCTTATACCGATTGCTTTCTCTTTATTATTAGTTTTTTTATAAAATAGCACAATAAATAAACCAAAAATCCAATAGTTGCACCGAGCAAATCAAGCCAAATATCAGAAATTCTTGCATGTCTGTCGGTAAACATTTGAATTGTTTCATCTAAAAAAGAAATTAAGAAAAACATAAAAAATGTATTTATTAACCGCTGAGGATTTATTCTTTTAGAATAATACAGTTTTGTGATAACAACGCTTAAAACAAAGAATTCAGAAAGATGAGCAAAACCTCTGATTTGATGTATAACAAAATTATCAAGCCACTTATAATCACCGTAAGAAACAACAGAATAAGCCAGCCTTTCAGGTAATTTTGAAAGCAACATCGAAGTATTCCAATTTAATATTGAATTTACAAAAACAAACCCTAATACAAGCGCCAGTACAATTATTCCTACATAACTTTTTTTACTTAACTTCATAATAATCTTTATACCATTCAGCAAATTTGCGAAGCCCTTCTCGCAAAGGCGTAGACGGTTTAAATTCAAAATCTCTTTCAAGCGCAGAAGTATCAGCATAAGTTACAGGCACATCACCCGGTTGCATAGCCACTAATTGCTTATGTGCTTCAAAATCGTAATCTTGCGGTAAAACTCCTGCATACACCAATTCCTGTTGCAAAATATCTACAAAATCAAGCAAATTTTCGGGATTGCTGTTGCCTATATTATAAACTTTATACGGAGGTATCGGTAGTCCGTCTTCGCCGTTTTTCTTTTCCGGTGCCTTAAACATAACAAGTTTTACACCTTTTACTATATCATCAATAAAAGTAAAATCACGCTTACAATTGCCGTAATTAAAAATCTTTATAGTTTCACCGTTTAAAAGTTTATTTGTAAAACCAAAATAAGCCATATCAGGGCGGCCTGCGGGACCGTAAACAGTAAAAAACCTCAACCCCGTTGACGGAATATTATACAACTTTGAATAAGCATGAGCCAATAACTCGTTACTTTTTTTTTTTTTTGTTTAAAGCGAAACTGGATTATCAACCTTATCATCAGTAGAATATGGCACTTTTTTATTCGAGCCGTAAACACTTGAAGACGAGGCATATACTAAATGCTCGACAGGATAATGCCTGCAAGCCTCTAAAACATTGTAAAACCCAATTAAATTTGATTCAATATAAACATCAGGATTTTGAATAGAATATCGCACTCCTGCCTGTGCCGCAAGATTTACAACAATGTCAAATCTATATTTTTCAAAAATACTGTTAATAAGTGATTTATCCGCAATATTTCCTTTTATAAAAAACCAGTCACAGTTTGATTTTTCGGCTTGTTTATTTATTTCACCCAGTCTGAATTCTTTAATTGAAACATCGTAATAATCGTTCATATTATCAAGACCGACAATTCTGTAACTCTCATCACTTTTTAACAATTCCAAACACAAATTTGCTCCGATGAATCCTGACGAACCTGTTACTAAAATAGTTTTTGACATATTAACTCCTTAATCTAATATCACATCACAAATTCTATCAACATCTGCCAAATCAAGGTCGGCATACATTGGCAAAGTCAGAACTTTATTAGAAATATCAAACGCTTTTGGTGTTTGCGATACATCAAAATCATAGCAATCGTATGAATTTGTAAGCGGATAAAAATATTTTCTTGCCAAAATACCGTTTTTGCGAAGTTTTTCATCAACTTCATCACGATTATATTTATAACTGTCGAAAACAACAGGAAAATAGGCATAATTATACTTAACATTACATTTCCGATTGCAAAGTTCAAGACCGCTGACACCTTCCAAACGCTCTAAATATCGCTCATAAACCTCTTTTCGCTTAGCAATTTCTTCATCAATATGACGCAAATTGCAAAGTCCCATAGCGGCAGCAAATTCATTCATTTTAGCGTTTGCACCGACTGCTTCAACTGTTTCTGCATCTAAAATACCAAAGTTTTTAAGATTATTTAACTTTGTTTTTAAATTAGCATCTTTATAGCAAACGCAACCGCCCTCAATCGTATTAAACACCTTTGTAGCGTGAAAACTGAACATTGAAGCGTCACCCAAATTACCGACTTTCATCCCATCGACCTCTTCGGCAAAAGCATGAGCAGCATCATAAATAACTTTTAAATTGTATTTTTTTGCAATGCTCTCAATTTTTTTATAATCACAAATATTGCCGTAAACATGAACAGGAAGAATTGCCGAAGTTTTTTCGGTAATAAGTCTTTCGATTTTATCCGCATTAATAGTATAATCAACATCATTTATATCACAAAAAACGGGATTAAGCCCGTTTCTCACAATTGCATGAGTAGTAGAAGCAAAAGTAAACGGAGTTGTGATAACTTCACCTGTAAGTCCCATAGCGTCAATGGCCATTTCAAGAGCCATATGACCGTTTACAAACAAAGTCAAATTTTCAACGCCCAAAAACTCACAAAGTTTACTTTCAAGTTCTTTGTGCTTATCGCCGTCATTTGTAAGCCAATGATTATTCCATATACTTTTGATTTCATCGCAATATTCATCAAAAGGAGGTATGGAAGAACGAATCACATTAATCATATTTTATCTCCAAATTAACAATTATTTTTTATTTATTTTTTGTAAAACGACTATTAAAAAACTTCTTAATCATATCAAAAACATAATAAAAGCTCTCATCCTTTATTAAATACGAAAAACCTATATAAAATACAATGCCTGCAAATATTTGAATTATTAACAAAACAACGAGCGGAAGTTTTATTAAGCCTATAGTATAAACAATAACTGCCATTAAAAAAGATATTACTATACTGGGTAATATATCTTTTAACTGTTCAAAATATGTGTAACCTAACAGTTTACGATTTGGCCAAGAATTAATTACTTGATTAATTACATTGCTTATAAGCAAACTAATTGCCATAGCATAAACACTAATATACAAAGTTAAAAACAAAAGAATGAATCCTACTGTTTTTTTTATTATTTCAAGTTTTAAAAAAATATCGCTTCTACCCATTGCTTTTATAGCGTTTAAATTAGCAGTGTGCAAAGGTATAAAAGCAAAATTTATACAAAAAATGCACAAAAACGGAACACAAGGCAACCAATTATCGCCTAAAATCAATTTAACCAATTGATTAGAAGTACTTGCGATTCCCATCATCATAGGCCATATAATATAACTGCTTACAGTAATAGAACGCCTGGTTATTAACTTTACATTATTTTTATTATCCTGTGATTTTGACATAGCCGGAAATAAAACACTATCAATTGAAGTTACTACATTTCCTATTATTACTTCCGGAAATTGCTTTCCCCGGTTGTAAAAAGATAAACTTTCCAATGTATAAAACCTTCCTATAAGCAACTGACGAATATTATTATAGATTGTATCCAACAATGATGAACATAACAGTTTCCAACCGTAAGATAATAAACCTTTAAGGCGTCTAAATGAAAACATTAATCTTGGTCGCCATTTTACTGTAATCCACAATATACAAGTATCAATAGTTTTATTCACAAGATTTTGAGTAATAATTGCCCAAACTCCATATCCTTTAAATGCCATATATATTCCGACAAACGCTGCAATTATTGTACCGCCTAGTGTTGCAAAGAAAAACCTTTTAAAAATCATTTTTCTTGAAACATATGCATGTTGAATATTTTTAACACCTGATATAATTAAAGTAAGACTTAATACCCTTATATAATCGGTTAAATTTTCATACTTTCCATTATAAATTACTTTATCAATAAAAGGAGCGAAAAAAAACATCAAAGCATACAATACAGTGCACATTGTAAAATTGAAATAAAACACTGTTGAAAAATCCAAATCATCAGCATCTTTTTTTTGAACAAGCGCACTTCCAAGACCGCTATCAACAAAAACTTGTAATATACTTGTAAAAACGGTTATTAGGGCAACAACACCGAATAATTCAGGCGCCAGCAAACGAGCAAGTATAAGCGAAACAACAAAACCTACACCTTGTGCACCGCATCTTTCGGCGAAGCGCCAAAAAAAGCCCGAAACCACCGATTTTTTAATATTCTTTTCACTCATGTTTAAAAATCCTTTTAAAATCTAATTTATTTAATATTAAAATACTCTAATATTCGCTTTGAAGAATTTCCGTCAATATTATCATGCATTTTATATAATAACTCTTCTCGTTGCAATTTAAACTTATCATTACCTGCAAACAGATTTTTTAAAAACATATAAAAATCGTCTTGATTTTTAATTTTTTCACCCGGCATATAATCCAAAGGATTATCTACCAAAAAGCCAATTCCTTCAGTATATTTTTCAATATCTGCAATCTCAAAACCAATAGGTCGATTTGTTAATAAATAATCTAAGTACACCGATGAAAAATCAGTTATCAATGCGTCGCTTACCGACATTAACTCATATACAGAAACATTGATTGAATCTAAATCTTCATTTGTCATAGTTTTTATATTAGATAAATCTAAGCTTTTAACATAATCTAAATTCTGATGAGGATGATATTTTATAATTAAAAAACTATTTAATTCATAGAGATAATTATTTATTTTTTCAATAAATGTATCATCTAAAATCGACATGTCAGTATTTGATTTAATATCGCTCCTGCCGATATTAACATTGATATGTTTAAATGTAGGCATCCACACTATAATTCTTTTATAGTTTTTAATTTTTAACTTTTGTTTCACTGATGAATCATTTGAAAAAAGCAAATCGTTTCTCGGAAAACCAAGATTTAATACTTTTTCTCTACCGCCCATAAACGCTTGGCACCTTAAATCAGCAGCAAAATCAGAAGTCGAAATAATATATGTGTTTTTTTAACATCCCAAAACTTACCTCTGCTGTCTTTTAAAGGTATTCCGTGTGTTAAAAATACTCTAAACTGCTTTTTCTTTGGATATGTACCCAGCAATTTATGAATATAAAAGCAGTACTTTGCCCGTGAATTATAATACCAATATATAATTTTATCTTTAAAAGAAATTTTACCGATACTTAATTTATAAAATTTTGTATTAGAAAAATTTAGTTTTCTATAATAATCTACATTATCGACAAACCAAATTAATTTATATTTTTTATCCAATCCCAATTTCAGCATTTCATCATAAAGGGCTTTGGAGTTATCACAAAAATCAGAAGTACTTTCAAAAAGAACAATCTTTTTAGAAATAGGCAAAAAACAAAAAATGTTAAATCTTTTCCACTCCCTTTCAAATTTATCAATTGCTCTTTTAAAAATATTCATAACTATTCTGTCATGCCTCCTAAAACACCGTTTTTATAATCTTTATACCCTTTTTTCATCATTTTAATTTTAGCGATTTTATTTTTTTCAGATAGAAGGATTTTTAATGCAAAAATCCTCCTTCCGTATCTTGCTCTTTTTCTGACTTCTTTATAATCTTTATACTTTTTACCAAAATATAAGTTATTTCTCATCAAATAATAATATCTGTTTACAGACATATTTGTAAAACCGTGTTTTGCTAAAAACGACGCTTTAATAGGTTCACCGATTTGTTGAGTTATCAAACAATCGCCGTAAACCAGCAATTTATAGCCTTTTATGTATGCCGAATAATCCATGTCAAAATCAACAAAAGAAACAAAAAAGTTATCAAGCGGAAAAACATTTTTCATCAGAGAAGTTTTCAAAAAATTACCGGATTGAATATGAAATCTTTCTTCAATAACATCGTTTTCGGGATATATTTTTTTAGAATACTCGGGACCATTTTTACCAAAATATATTTTTCTGAAATTTGTTGCAAAAATTGCAACAGAATCGTCCTCGCATTCTGATATATGTTTAAACATCTTTAAGATTTCTTCTTTTTCAAAAACCGTATCTTGGTCCATTGTTGCAATAAAGTCAAAACCCTCTTCATACGATTTTTGAAATGTAATATTAAATGCTTCGGAAAGGCCTAAATTCTCACCGTTTCCAATATAACAAACATTCTCAATTTCTGTTATACTTTCAAGCCACTGTGCCTTTTTAGGCGAATTATCAAAAAGGAAAAGTTTTTTAAAACATTCGGAATATGTTTTTAACTGCTGCTTTATATCTTCCTCGGGATTATATAAAACAACCACGCAAGCAAAGCGATAGTTTATATTCATTTTTCAATCCTCCGATAAAATCTACTTCTTTACTTTCCCTGTGTTCAGCCAATATACAAAATCAAAATCTTTTTCCCAAACTGCTCTGTTTAAAAATTTGGATTTATGATCTATCATATAAGATCCTACAAGTTCTTGACCGCTGTATTTTTTTAGTTGCAATGTATAATCAAATTCTTTATAATCCCTTGAAGTAAAACAAACTACGCCTTTTGCTTTAATCTCTGAAAGTTCCTTTATATCATCATAATCCAAATATCCGTCTCGCGGTCTGGTACTGAAAATAAAAAACATATTATCATAATTAATTCGCTGTTTTCTTTCTTCCCATTTCGCATTTGCTTCATCAAAAGAAGGATAATGGTTAAAATGCAAAGTAATTCTATCTTCACCTTCGCCCAAAGTACAAACAGGGTATTTAAAAAGCACACCTTGTTGCATTTCTATATAAACCAATTGCTTGCCTATGTAATATTTAAGATTTTTTGCAAATTTCAAAAAATCTTTTTCCGACATAAACATATTTATAGTAGGAGACAAAAAGCGGTGTCCCAACTTACTATAAATAACGCCTGCTATACAGGTAGGTGCAAAAATTGTAAAATCATTTTTTTTATCTAAAACGATTGTAATAATTAGATAGTTTTCCGTAAACTTTTTGAATAAATGCTCTGCCGTCTTTTGTGCGATTATCAGGCTTATAAATAAATCTTAGCATAATTCTCAACAAAAGTACTAGTTTGTATTTCATTAAAAATAACTCTGTCTTTTGATGAATTTTTTTCATCTTCAAGCCTTTTGTTAAATCCTTAAACCGCTCGTCTTCACAAATTTGCTTTATTATTATATCTCTGTCTTTAAATGCTTCCGTATCTTTATTTTTATATAAAGATTTTAAGTAACCGAAAACGCAATTGCAAATATACTTTATATTTTTCAGCGTTATCGTTATATTTTAGCAATTCTTTTAAACGCACCCAGCAATCAAGGTATGCTTCATACGCATTCTCGTGAAATTTTGTAACAAGACTTCCTTGTTCCTTAACATTGTAGTCATATAGGATATCGGGAATAACCAAGACGCTGTTGCAACAGTTTAAATAATCCAGAACAAATCCTATATCTTCATATATTGAATACTGTTCGCTAAATCGAATATTGTATTTATCTATAATACTTTTTTTTTTTTTTTTATTCCACGGTGCATGAATCAACCAATTATCAAACAATGTTCCAAACAAATCTTTGACAAATTCATCAATACTGCCTGTCCATTTTTGATTATAATTTTTTAAAAATTCCTTGCCCGTTTCAACTTTTTTATGAATATATCCGCTAATAACAATATCAAAATCATATTCTGATATACTTTTGCTATAAACACTAATTGTATTTTTTCTTAAAAAATCATCACTGTCAACAAATAAAATATATTTACCACTTGCATTTTCAATTCCGCAGTTTCTTGCCGAGCCGACTCCACCATTTTCTTTTTTTATGACCTTTATATTTTCGAATTTTTCTTGATAATTCAAACATATACTATAAGAATTATCCGTACTTCCGTCATCTATCAATACTACTTCGTAATCATCAAAATCTTGATTAATTAAATAATTAACACAGTCATCTAAATGATTTTCGGCATTATATATCGGTACAATTATACTGAATTTCATTTTACTACTCCTGATTACTCTTTGTTAAACTTTCTGAAATAATATCGTCTTAATAAAATGTTATCCAAATAAAGAAGTTTGCTCAAAAAACTCCTGTTTGGTTTTAAGTAATACTTTGCATATCTTATTTTTCTGCGAATATACTTTTTAGGAATTTTACCTTCCATTCTGTCCGTAAACTCTAATATAGATTTACACATACTTGTTGTATTATTAGTTGCATTATTACCTGTAATTATATGAGTATATATTTTTTCTTCATTAACAGCAAACTTTGCATTATTAACTATCAATAAAAGCCACAAATAAGCATCATCACATCCTGTATAATTAAGCGGTTTTTCTATCCAATCAGTTGGAATTACACTTCTTTTAACAATATACAAACCCGGAGAAACAACTGTAAAAATATTTCCGCAATACTCTAAATCAAAACATTTTTCCTGCTGTTTTTTTGAATGATAAAGTACTTTTTTCTCCTGCGTATCTTTCCAATATAAATAACCGTTCGCAATAATAACATCATTTTCGCCTATTTTTTGCAACTGACTTAAACAATAATTTTCAGAAACTAAATCGTCCTGATCAAGAAACAGCACATAATCACCGTTGCTTTCTTTTAAACCGTTTATTCGCGATTTATGTACTCCTACGTTCTCTTTGTTTTTAATAATTTTAATCGTAACATC
>CACYEQ010000051.1 GCA_902773485.1 Oscillospiraceae bacterium | reverse complement strand
TTGTTTATTTCCTCAATTTGTGAAAGATAATCTTCCAAAGTGTTAATTTCATTAGCAGTTGCAACATCACTTGCTTTCTCGTAAAAACTCATTACAGTCGAATTTTTAGCAACTTTACCGCCGTTTGAAACTCTGAAAACTTTATAGCCTGTATAATCTGATTTAATAATATTTTCTTTTCTGATAATGTAACAATCAGCCGAAACAGTTTTTTTAACAGTCATTTCAACCGCTTCCTGCGTTTCGTAAGGGTTAAACAAAGAGGAAAAAGAATGATACAACACAGTAGAAATAATAAGCAACCCAAAAACGGCAAAAAATATTCTTGTTAATTTACTGTCTCTATCAAAATCCATTAAAATTCCTCCTTTATAAAGTTTCCTATAAGTTCAAAGCAGGTTTGTTTTATTTCTTCATAACTTTGCTCATCCGGAAAAAACCAATTTATTTTTTTATTGCGTTTAAACCAAGTTATCTGCCGTTTGGCATATCGGCGTGATTCCTGTTTAATTTTATCAGAACACTCATCTAAACTTTTTTCACTGTCAAAATAAGGTTTTAATTCTTTAATTCCAATAGCCTGTAAAGATGTTGCAGAATTCTCGTTTTCAAAAAAACTTTTGGCTTCATCTAAGAGCCCCTGTTGAAACATTTTATCAACTCTTGTATTTATTCTGTTGTAAAGATTTTCTCTCGATTTAAAATTAAGTCCCAAATAAAGGCAATTATAAGGCGACTCGTTTTGAACAGCAATTTTATCCTGTTGAGTTTTATTAACTCCTGTTGAATAATATATTTCAAGTGCTCGCTTTACCCTTTTTATATTGTTTTTATGGACTGATTTTGAAGTCTCAAAATCAACTTCTTTTAACAATTCATAAAGATAGTCAGAACCTTTTTCCTGCTCTGTTTTATTAATTATTTGTCTGATTTCTTCGTTTTTGCTTGGAGAAGAAAAATCAACATTATTCACAAAACTGTCAATATAAAGTCCTGTTCCGCCTACAAATAAAGGTAGTTTACCTTTTTTTATAATTTCATCAACTTTTTCTTTTGCCATTTCACAAAATGCGGCAACCGAAAAACTTTTATCAATACTTAAAAAGTCTATCAAATGATGCGGTATCTCCTGCATTTCTTCTTTTGTAGGTTTTGCGGTTGAAATACCGATTTCTTTGTAAACCTGCATAGAATCAAATGAAATTACTTCAAAATTAAATTCTTTTGCAATATCAACCGCTAATTTTGTTTTACCGCTTGCGGTAGGACCTACCAAAGCGATAACAGGTATTTTTTTCATAAATTATATCCTTGAAAATCGTTTTTTAAATTCATTAAGAGTCATTTCGGCGGCTGTCGGTCTGCCGTGAGGACAATATCTTATTCTATCATCATTCAAAACAATATCTGCAAGAGCAGTGAGTTCTTTTTCGCCCGACTTATTCCCTGCCTTTATCGCCGCTCTGCAAGCAACAGAATGATACAACCATTCAAGAAATTCAGGCGAAAAATCAGTAAATTTTTCACAGAGTTTTCCTGCAATTTCTTCAATCAACTGTGCAACATTTTCTTTATCAAGTTCCATAGGAACGCTTCTTACAAGCACAGTCTTTAATCCGTAATCTTCAATTTCAAATCCCAAAGAATTAATTTCATCAACATTTGAAATAACAGCCTCGTACTGCTGTGCCGAAAGCGAAACCCTAACTGGCATCAAAAGCAATTGCGGATTATGTTGGGCATTCTCTTTCAATCGTTCAAAAATAATTCGCTCGTGAGCTGCGTGCTTATCAATTATTATCATTTTTTCTTCACACTCAACTAAGATGTATGTAGAAAAAACCTCGCCGACATATTTAAAACTAATATGCGGTTTTTCAGGTTGTATTTCTTCAACTACTTTTTCTTTTACTTCTTCAACCTTTGGTGCAGGATTATACTCAATCTTTTTCTCCTCTGCGACTTTTGGCGTAGGAGTAAACGGAATATCAAAAGCTGAAAGCGGTTTTTCTTTGGTTTTTTGCCCTGAATACTCTTTTTTAAATTCGCTTGCCGAAGTGTTTACAAAGAATTCCTGTTTTTTTTGTTGTAATGGCTTTTCAGGAATACTAAACTTTTGTTGCTCAAATGTTTCTTTTTCAGTTTCTTTTGCAACATCTTTTTTAAATTCAACACGAGAAACATCTACATCTAATGTTGACATTACCGCATAGTAAACTCCCCTGAAAACTGTCTGTTCATCTGAAAATCTGACTTCAATTTTTGAGGGGTGAACATTTACATCAACAAACGATGGATTTATTTCAATATTCAACACACAAGCAGGGTGCATACCTACCATAATTCGGTTTTTATATGCCTGCTCCAACGCCGCCATAGCGGTTTTAGTCTGAATATATCTGCCGTTTAAAAAGAAATATTGCCAACCTCTCGTTTTCTTTGCGGCGGTAGGTTTTGAAACAAAACCGCTCACATTAACGCCGTCAAGTTGGTAGTTTACTTCCAAAGCAGTGTTGGTAAACTCGCTGCCTAATATTTCAAAACAAGCGGATTTAAGCAACTTGTCCCCGGGCGTATTTATAACCTGCTTTCCGTCACGAATTAATTTAAACGAAATTTCGGGGTGCGAAAGTGCAATGCGGTCAATAATACCTGCAACAACATTTGATTCGGTGTTATCTTTTTTCATAAATTTCAGCCTTGCGGGAGTATTAAAAAACAAATCTTCAACAACAAATGTTGTACCAAGCGCACAGCCGATTTCTTCAAAAGAAACCTCCTCGCCACCCGCAATTTCATAACAATAGCCAAACTCGTTGCCCGCAGTGCGTGTTATTGCCTTAACTTTTGCAACTGCACAAATTGACGCTAACGCTTCACCCCTGAACCCCAAAGTATTAATAGAGTCTAAATCTTCACCTGTTTTAATTTTGCTTGTAGCGTGACGCAAAAAAGCAATTTTTATATCGTCTTTATCAATTCCGCAACCGTTATCGGTAACTCGCATAAAGGTACGACCGCCGTTTTTTATCTCAACAGTAATGGCGTCTGCACCAGAATCTATGCTGTTTTCAACAAGTTCCTTTATAACCGCTGACGGACGGTCTACAACTTCGCCTGCCGCAATCAGTTCCGCAACTGATTTATCAAGAACATTAATTTTCGCCATTATGCTTTTCTCCTTTTATCTTAGTATTTAAACTATTATCCGTCTTTTGGTTGAAGTGGACCATAGTAATATGAAGCTGTTGCTCCACCATCAACAAGGAAAGTCGAACCTGTAATAAACTGAGCTCTCTCACTCATTAAAAGTTCTGCAACATCGGCAACTTCATCGGCAGTTCCGGGGCGACCTGTCGGACATTTTTTAAGCATATTTTTGTAAAAATCACCTCTGGTACCGTTGAATTCATCAATTGCAAGCGGAGTGACTATGATACCGGGAGCAATATCATTAATCCTTGCTCCCTTTTCGCCCCAGTTGACCGCCTCATACATTGTGCGCTTTTCGTTACATCTTTTTGCCATCTGATAAGCGTGAAGTGTATCTTTAATATTTTCAGTCTTTAAGAATTCCAAATCCAGCAATTCTTCGGTAGGAGTCATAGCCAGCGCTCTGTCCTGTTCTGGGGTAAGCGCAGGCATTCGGTGACCTGACTGACTGGAAATTGTCACGCCCGAACCACCTTTTGATATAACTTTTCCTACTTCTTCTAAAAGAACTGCCGTTTCATATAAATCAACTCTCAATATAGTTTCAATCGACGCTTGCGAAGGCGAAACGCCTGCACCATTTACAAGCATTTTTATACTACCGTATTCTTTAGCCTTTTTAATCATAGACATAATTGATTCTCTTGAAGATAAATCCATTTCAAAAGGCTCAACGTCAAAGCCTGATTTATTCATATGAACAAGTTAAAGATAAAAAAGCATTTAAAATATTAAAAACCGCCTCTGCTAAAGAAAAATATATTTATAATAATGCTCTTAAAATGTACAATGCCAAAAATGAAGAAGAATTAGGTAAAAAGGCATATTTTAATTTATATGGTGAAATTGAGGCGAGGGACACCGCTGAAAGTATTGATTTAAGCGAAAAAGAGTTACAGAAACTTGCTGTTAATAATAACGGATATGTTATTGATGATTCATTAAAGGAAAAAACACTTGCAATATTAAGAAAAATCGGCTATACTGAAAATGAAATAAATGATATTGAAAGTGGTGAGAGCCTTGACAAACCAAGAAGCAATAATTCAGCTGAAAAAGGATATAGAGGATTTGAAGAATCAAGCAGTAGACCACGAATCCTTAGTTTCTTTTCCGGAATTAGAAATGGAAATGCTTACTCAGTATCTCAAAAAGAATCCTCAAGCGATGAACGAAGAGTTCAAACCACTAACCAAAGGAATGAGTTCATTAGAAAAAATAAAAGCGTTAATGAGAATGAAGCAGGGTTAGAAAACTCTGCTTTTTCTATTGATGAAGATACTGACTATATGCAAGCGGTAGAAAAAGGCGATACTGAAACTGCTCAAAAGTTAGTTGATGAAGTTGCTAAAAAAGCAGGGTATTCAAGTAATTCTGACTATCAAGGCATTTCTGCTTTTAATGGTTCTGCTCCTTCTAAAAATAGTTATTTTGAAACCGAAGAAGAAATGATTGAAGCCATAGAAAATGAAGAATTTGAAGGCGACTGGTCTTTATATTAGCAATGTTTTTTGCATTGCTAATATTTTTATCACCCAAAACAATCTTTTTACCATATCCCATTCTGCGCGCAATCGCCATTGAAATCTGCCCTGCGCCAGTTACTATCATTACATCTTTCATTGTATTTTCATCTACATTTCTTCATTTTAAGTTCTTCTTTGCCCATTTTGAAACCAATGTCTTCGAATTTTCGGCTTCCGCTCCGTGAATAGCAAGACCCTCGCCTACAACAGCACCCTTGCAGTATTTTTTAAGAGCAGCAACTGAGCCGGAAAGCCCAGAGCCTTCATGCGTCATAATAGGAAAAACATTTTTTTCAGAAAAATCCAACTTTTCAATCTGAGTAAATACCGCCATAGGATATGTGCCCCACCAACAAGGCCCGGCCACGACAATATTTTTATACTTAGAAATATCATTAATATAACTTTTAAGTTCTGGACGAGCGTTTCCTTTTAATTCGGCTTTTGCATCTTCAATACACTCATAATAATCGGGAGAGTATTCTTTTTCCGTTTCAACCTCAAACAATTCTGCTCCAACCGCATCTCTAATATACTCGGCAACTATTTCCGTATTGCCTTTTTTTATTGACTTAATCTCACCGTTAAAATAATTCTCACCTTTTCTTGAATAGTAAATTATAAGGTTTTCAGTCATAAAATTCCTCCTTACAGTTCTTTTGCTCTGTTTGTAAATTCGTTTAACTTTTGCATACACTCAATAGGTGTAAGCGTATTTACATCTAATATTCTCAGTTCCTCAATAAGTCCTGCCGAAAGGGTGTTTTGGAACGTGTTTTGATCACCAACATACTCTTTTTTAATAACAACATTCTCACCTGATTCAAGCGTTTGTAAAATTTCTTTTGCTCGGTTTACAACTTTTTGCGGAACACCTGCTAGTTTAGCAACCTCGATTCCGTAACTGTCGTCGGTACCGCCCCTTACAATTCTTCTAAGGAAAATTATGTCGTCACCACGCTTTTTAGCGGCTATATTGTAATTTTTAACGCCTTCTAACTCCTCTTCCAAAGAAGTCAGTTCGTGATAATGTGTTGCAAAAAGGGTTTTTGCACCTATTTTCCTTTTATCAGCAACATATTCGAGCACCGCTCTGGCAATCGACATACCGTCGTAAGTTGAGGTGCCTCTGCCGATTTCATCAATAATTAAAAGACTGTTCTTTGTTGCATATTTTAATATATTTGCAACCTCTGCCATTTCAACCATAAATGTAGATTTACCGCTTGCCAAATCATCAGAAGCGCCTACACGGGTAAAAATTGCGTCACAAATTGATATTTTTGCCGATTTTGCCGGCACATAAGATCCTATTTGTGCCATAAGTGTTATTATTGCCGTTTGACGCATATAAGTAGATTTACCTGCCATATTCGGGCCTGTAATAATAGCACAACGGTTATCTTTTGTATCAAGAAAGGTATCATTAGGCACAAAAGCAGTTTCCGATAAAAGTTCTACAACAGGATGTCTGCCCTCTCGAATATCAATACTTCCGTCAACCGCAATTTGCGGACAAACATAAGAGTTCCTGTATGCAACGTTACTTAGCGACCAAACCGCATCAAGACAAGCGATTGCATCAGCGGTTTTTTTGACGCTGTCGGTATATTCGGAAACTTTGTTTCTAATCTTTACAAATAAATTATATTCAATTGCAACAAGCCTGTCCTGTGCGCCTAAAATTCTGCTTTCAAGTTGCTTAACTTCATCTGTTATGTATCTTTCGCTTGAAGTCAGTGTTTGCCGACGAACATATTCAGGCGGCGGAGTAAAATCAGCCGAATTCGGAATTTCAATATAATAGCCGAAAACTCTGTTATATTTAATTCGAAGTTTTTTAACTCCTGTTCTCTCCTGCTCACGCATTTCAAGTTCGGTTACAATATCTTTTCCGCCGGTCATATCCGAGCGAAGTCTGTCAACCTCCTCGTCAAAGCCCTCTTTAATAATTCCGCCCTCTCTAACTGAAAACGGCGGTTCATCAACAATAGAACGATTAATCAAATCGCACACATCATAAAGCTCATCAATATTATTGTAAATATTTTTAAGCAAAACAGAATCCATATTATTAATAATCGACTTAATACTCGGCATTTTTTCAAGAGTTCCTGCCAGAGTTTTTAATTCTTTTGCGTTAGCCGTACCGTAAAGCACTCTTGTCATAAGGCGTTCCAAATCTTTTACGCCTTTTAACGCTTCATTTAATTCTTCTCTAATTTCGTGTTTAGATAGAAGTTCACCAACCGCATTTTGCCTTCTTGAAATCTCGGCAGGCGATAGTAACGGCAGTTCAATCCAATTGCGGATAAGCCTTTTGCCCATCGGCGTTTTTGTGCTGTCAAGCACCCATAAAAGCGAGCCTTTTTTATCATTAGAACGCATAGTTCTTGTAAGTTCAAGATTATTTCTTGTCGAAAGGTCGAGACGCATATATTTATTTTCATTGTAAAAATCAATATAGTTTATCGCTTCAACATCATTTTTCTGTGTTCTGAACAAAAACCCCATTGTAGCACAAAGAGCAATTTTTGCAGGAGAGTTTTCATCTATTCCAAGAGCCGAAAAGCTTTCCGCTTTAAAGTGCTTTAATACCAATTCGCAACAATCAATACTTTTTAACTCATCGTCAATAGTATCAATTCTGCTTTGCATTGATTTTGCAACTAAATCATAAAGATTGCTAAGTTTTGCAGATTCTTCATTAAAAAGTACTTCTTTCGGCGAAAATCTTGTAACCTCGTTAATAATTTCACTTTCTATTTGATTCGAAGTAATTTCAGTTAAATGAAGTTTGCCTGTCGAAACATCGGCAAAACAAAGGCCTGCCGTATTACCGCTTAAAACTATGCTTGAAAGGTAATTGTTAACACCCGATTCAAGCATACTTTCCTCTGTTACCGTACCGGGAGTAATTACCCTTATAACATCTCTTTTTACAAGTTTTTTGGTTTTTGCGGGGTCTTCAGTTTGCTCGCAAATCGCAACTCGATAGCCTTTTTTCACAAGCCGGGCAATATAACCCTCGCTTGAATGAAAAGGTATCCCGCACATATCGGCTTTATCTTCTTCGCCGTTTGCTCGTTTTGTTAAAACAAGGTCAAGTTCTTCGCTGGCAACCCTTGCATCATTATAAAACATTTCATAAAAATCGCCTAAACGAAAAAACAAAATGCTGTCTAAATGTTGCTTTTTTATGTCAACATACTGTCGCATCATCGGCGACATATTCGGGGTAACTTCAGGTAAAATATCAACTCTTTTTGGCATTTTTAAAATACCGTCCTTTAATTTATTAAATCTTTTTAATGACAACCTCCGCAGGTTGAACATGAGCCTGTACAAGATGAGTCGGGAATCTCAACCGTTTCAGGGTCAGCCCCGTCAACACACATAGAAATCAGCAAGTTAACTTTACTAATAATCGCATCAAGTGCAGTTTTTGCCTCGTTATAAGCAATCATAGATTCGTTTGCCATAACTTTTTTATAGCACTCCTGTAATTCCCCATTTAATTTTTTAATTTTTTCTTCATCTTTATTTGGGTCTGTCATTGCATTGCTGACATTAAGGCGAATTAAATTAAATTCACCTATTAAATCCTGCAATTCTCTGTCATCATCGTTATTTTTCTTAGCAATTGCAAATTTTTTATATGTTTCGTCTGCTTGAATTGCTTTTCCGAGTTCTCTTGTTATTTCTAAAATTTCCATAATAAATTTATCCTTTCAGTTTACCTTTTATTATCCAAGTATCGCCCGAAGTTATTTTTATTTCTGCAAACTTCCCTACCAAATCTTCACTGCCCTCAAACTCAACAATAAAATTATTAAGTGTTCTACCGTATAAATTACCTTTAATTCTCGAAGTTTCTTCAACCAGCACTCTGTAAGTTTTACCGACCTGTTCTTTGCAAATTTCTTCAGAAATTTTTTCCTGAACAGCAAGCAGTTCTCTAAACCTTTTTCCCTTTTCTGTGCTTGAAACATCATCGGGCATTTCAGCCGCGGGAGTTCCCTTCCGCTTTGAATAAATAAATGTGAAAAGAGACTGATAACGCACTTTTTCTATTAATGAAATAGTTTCTTTTACTTCCTCGTAAGTTTCCGAAGGGAAACCTACAATTATATCCGAAGTAAGCATTAAATCCGGCATAAGTTCTTTCGCTTTGTCAACTAAACTCAAATAATTTTCTCGATTGTAATGCCTGTTCATTGCTTTTAAAACTCTTGAAGAACCGCTTTGAACGGGCAAATGAAGATGCTTTTCGACCTTTTGACATTCCGCCATAGCATAAAGCAATTCTTCAGAGCAATCTTTCGGGTGCGAAGTCATAAATCTTATAACAAAATCGCCATCAACTTCATTGCATTTACGAAGAAGTTCGGCAAATGTAATTCCGCCGTCATAAGAATTAACATTCTGACCCAAAAGCGTTATATTTTTTATGCCGTTTGCAACCATTTCTTTTAAATCTGCAATAATATCTTCCGGATTTCGGCTTCGTTCTCTTCCTCTTACATAAGGAACAATACAGTATGTACAAAAATTATTGCAACCATACATTATTGGTAACCAGCCGTTGATTTTGCTGTCATTAACCTGTGGAATTTTTTCAGCTATAACACCGTCAATATCAGGATTTTCAAAGATTCTGCCCTGACCTGAAAGCACTTTAAAAAGCATTTCGGGCAGTTTATGAACAACATGAGTTCCAAAAACCAAATCAACATGAGGAAAACTTCGTTTTATACGCTTTGAAATATGTTCCTGTTGCATCATACAACCGCAAAGCCCAATAACAGTATTCGGTTTTCTTCGTTTTAAATGCACAAGCGTGCCAACATTACCAAATACCCTGTCCTCAGCGTGTTCTCTGACAGCGCAGGTGTTGAAAATAACCAAATCAGCATCATCGGAGTTATCAACAAAATCGTACCCCATATCTTTTAGCATACCCATAATTCTTTGGGAATCTGCAACATTTTGCTGACAACCAAATGTACGAATATTGGCTTTCGGTCTGCCGTATTTTTTATTAGCAATTTCTTTCACCTTTTGGGCAAAATCACGCTGAACATTCAATTCTTCATCTGATACAAAAATATCTTTTTTCTGCAATTCTTTCTCCCTTATTCGTCAAGTTTAAGCACTGCCATAAACGCCTCTTGCGGTACTTCTACCGAGCCTAATTGACGCATACGCTTTTTACCCTCTTTTTGCTTTTCAAGAAGTTTTTTCTTTCTTGTAATATCGCCGCCGTAACATTTTGCAAGCACATCTTTTCTTACCGCCTTAACGGTTTCTCTTGCGATAACTTTACCGCCTACCGCTACTTGAACAGGCACTTCAAAAAGTTGTCTCGGAATATGCTCTTTCAATTTTTCGGCAATTCTTCTTGCTCTTTTATAAGCATTATCAGAGTGAACAATAAACGACAATGCGTCTACCACTTCCTGATTCAAAAGCACATCTAATTTAACAAGTTTCGACTGCTTATAACCTTTTGTTTCATAATCATAAGAGGCATAACCTCTTGTTCTTGATTTTAATGCGTCAAAAAAGTCGTAAACAATCTCGTTTAAAGGCATTTCATAATGAATGTCAACACGCTCGGTTGTAACATACTGCATATCGCAGAAAACGCCTCTGCGTTCCTGACACAAATCCATTATAGAGCCTACATAATCATTGGGGCTGTAAATATGCACATTACAAATCGGCTCTTCTGCCGAAACAATTGTAGCAGGATCGGGATAATTTGTAGGATTATCAATTGTCAAAACCGTACCGTCTGAAAGATTTAACTTATACTCTACTGATGGTGCAGTGGTAATCAAATCAAGATTATATTCTCGTTCCAGTCGCTCCTGAATAATCTCCATATGCAAAAGTCCTAAAAATCCACAACGAAAGCCAAAGCCCAAAGCCGATGAAGTTTCAGCCTCAAACATTAAAGCGGCGTCGTTCAACTGCAACTTTTCAAGTGCCTCACGAAGGTCGGTATACTGAGCACCGTCAGCAGGATAAATACCGCAAAACACGACAGGTTTTACATTTCTATAACCCGGCAACGGCTCAATTGCTCCGTTTTCAGCAGTTGTAATAGTATCGCCGACTCTCGCCTCAGAAGCGTTTTTAATTGAAGCGGCAATATAGCCTACTTCACCGGCACGAAGTTCTTCACAAGGTTGAAAAGCAACGGCGCCTTTTCTGCCCACTTCAACAACATTAAACTGTGCACCTGTTGACATCATTTTAATATTCATACCGTTTTTAATAATGCCGTCAATAACTCGAAAATATACAATTACACCTTTGTAAGCGTCATAATAAGAGTCGAAAATCAACGCTTTAAGCGGTTTGTTATCATCAGCCTGCGGAGCAGGAATTTTAGTAACTATTTCCTCTAAAACGCTCTCAATATTAACGCCTGTTTTAGCGGAAACTTGCGGTGCTGAATGTGCTTCAACACCGATAATATTTTCAATGTCATCAGCAACTTTGTCAGGATTGGCACTAGGCAAATCTATTTTGTTGATAACGGGGACAATTTCAAGGTCGTGATCAAGGGCTAAATAAGTGTTTGCAAGAGTTTGCGCCTCAATTCCCTGCGAAGCATCAACAACAAGCAATGCCCCCTCACAAGCGGCAAGCGAACGGGAAACCTCATAGTTAAAATCGACATGACCGGGAGTATCAATTAAATTAAGTTCATATTTTTCACCGTTTTTTGCGGTATAATAAAGCGAAACAGGGTGAGATTTAATTGTAATTCCCCTCTCCCTTTCCAAATCCATACTGTCAAGAAGTTGATCGGTCATTTTTCTCTGCTCAACCGATTGCGTAAGTTCAAGCAATCTGTCGGCAAGTGTTGATTTACCGTGATCTATATGTGCAATAATGCAAAAATTTCTAATATGCTCTTTATCAAACTGCATTATAAACCTCTTTCTTTTA
>CACYEQ010000050.1 GCA_902773485.1 Oscillospiraceae bacterium | reverse complement strand
CATAAAATAGTGGCTGTGATTGCAAAAGCTTCAACTTGTACAACAGCAGGAAACAGTGCATATTGGTATTGTACTACTTGCGGAAAGTATTTCTCGGATGCAACTGCTAAAACTGAAATTGCTGAAAATTCATGGATTTTGCCATTGGCATCTCATGACACTGTAATTAAAAATGCAAAAGGGGCTACTTGTACCGAAAAAGGTTATACAGGCGATAAAGTTTGTACAAACTGCGGAAAAACAATTAGTTACGGTAGTGAAATTGCTGCGAAAGGTCATAACTTTGTACAAACCGGTTACAAAGCAGCAACCGTTACCAATACAGGATTAATTACTTATACCTGTTCAAATTGCGGTGCTAAAAAGACAACAACAATTGCTAAACTTGATGAAAGTAAGCCTTTGTCACCTGCAAACGCACCTTCAGTTGCAGAAGCAGAAAAAACAATTTACGCTTCAAAAGTTGATGAAGCACCTGCCGGTTCGCTTTTCAACCTTTTACAACTTCGTTCTTCAAAAACAACTAAGAACAGCATTACTCTAAAATGGACAAAAGTTAAAGGCGCAACTGGTTATATTATTTATGGTAGTCCTTGCGGAAGTAAATATAAAAAGTTAAAAACTTTAAGCGGTTCAAAAGCAAGTATCACTTTGAAAAAATTGAAAAAGGGTAAATATTATAAATTCTTTATTGTTGCAACTGCTAAGTATAAGGGTAAAACAAAAGTAATTGCTACTTCTAAAACTGTACATATTGCTACAAAAGGCGGAAAAATAGGTAACTACAAATCTGTTAAACTTATCAATGTTAAAAAGAACAAAGTAACAATCAAGAATGGTAAAAACTTCACAATTAAAGCAAAAGCGATTGTTCAAAGCAAGAAACTTAAAGTTAGAAAACACCGCAATCTCAGTTACGAAAGCACAAATTCAAGAGTTGCAAAAGTAAATAAAAATGGCAAAATTACCGCTAAGAAAAAAGGTACATGCTTCGTTTATGTATATGATCAAAGTGGTAACTTCGCAAAAATTAAAGTAACAGTAAAATAAGGTTTAACTTAAACAAGGTTGATTTTTATAATCAACCTTGTTTTTTGCAAAGTATATAAAAGTATATAGTTGAATTCTAGAATATTTTGTGTTAAAATAAATAATAACATAATATTCGAGGAGAATTATCAAATGAAAAAATTTTTGTGTGTTTTGTTGGCAGTTTTAATGAGCGCCTACGTTTGCTCTTGTTTTGGAAAAGACAGCGAGAATAATTTACCTACTACAAAATACAACATTCAAACCGATATGTTAAAAAAGTATTCTGATATTGTTAAAAAATATCAGAATGAATACGGCAGAATGTCATTGCTTGAATACAAAACGGTTCAGAATAAAGCACTTGGCGGAGTTTGCTTTTTAGGTCTTTATGATTTCGATAAAAACGGACTCAATGAATTGCTTATTGCCTGGCTTGATAATTTTGATTCGAACGGATTTGCAAATTATAACCTTGAAATTTATAAATATAACAAAGATACCAAAAAAGCAGAAAGTGTTTTGTTAACGGAAAGAGTTTTTCAAAGTCAATTACACTATAATTCCGCTAATATGAAACCTTATTCGTCGATTAAAATTGTAACAAATAATGAATACAAATATGTTGTAACGGGCGACGGTCACGATGAAGCTATTGAGTATTATGGCTATTCTAACGGCAAAATTCAAAAATCAATCTCATTTTTGCAAAGTGGCAAGGCATTGTTTGTTAATGATGAGCAGGTTAGTGAAGATGAGTATAATTTACTGCTTGAAAAGTGGAGTGCGACGGATTCAAATAATTCGGAAGAATACCCGTTATCACCAATAAAAACCGAAAAATCCAATGGATATAATGCAGTGAAAAGCACTATTGATATTACAAATAAAACGCTTACAACTTTGGGGCTTTCGATTTCTTCAATTTCTTTTAACAACAATACCGAAGCCACAACTAAAACCACAACAACTACTACCGAGATTACTACAACCAAACCTACTACAACTACGCAAACGGTTACCGACGACACAAGAGGGGCGATTGAGTACACGGGCGAATATGTTACTTATTACGGCAAAAAAGCCAGCGATACAGCACCTTGTTACGGTGTTAATATTGAATCGGTTGAAAGCGGTTATATAACTTTTACTGTTTTCAAACTCGGAAGAAACGCTTCACCTTATTATGTGACCGATTTAATAAGTGCAAGGCTTAAAAACAACAAAGCCTCGTTCTCTTGGAAAGACAGTTGGAGCAACAAGGGTAAAGGTACAATAACAATTTCAAAATCTATTGTTACAATCAATATGGAAGAAACAAAAACCGCCGAGGGCAATCGTTCTTCACTTTCTACCGACGGCGATTTGAAATTATATAAAAAATAGAATCGGAAGAGAAATATGAAAAATAAGTCAACAATTTTTGTTATCGTTTTTTCAGTAATTATGATTGCGGTTGTAATTGCTGCTGCTATAAATAAAAAATCAGACAATGTTGTTCCCGTAGTAAGTGGAAATATTAAAGAAGTAAGTCAAACAACAAAATCAAAAGAAACTACCGTAACTGTTGGCAGTGTAGGCGATATTCTTTTGCATATGCCGATCAATCGTTCTTGTTACAATGAACAAACAAAAACTTACGATTATAACGATATTTTTAAGTATGTGAATAAATATTATTCAAAGTGTGACTGTATGGTTGCCGACCTTGAACAACCGATTGCAGGCAAAAAGTTCGGCTATTCGGGATTTCCGCTTTTTAATGCACCGAGTGAAATAGTTGATGCACTTAAAGATAACGGAGTAGATTTGTTGCTGACCGCAAATAATCATTGTTACGACCAAGGCAAAGAGGGCTTTCAAAATACAATGAATACGCTTCAAAAAAAAGGCGTTAAATTTATCGGTTCCAGAGAGGAAAACATTAAACCTTATATTATTATGAATTTAGACGGCATTAACATAGGTATGATTAACTATACTTATGAAACACAGCCGTTATCAGATACAAAGTATATAAACGGTATTCCTATGGACAAGTCGATAACACATTTACTCAATTCTTTTGATTATAATAAACTTGATGATTTTTACAGCGATTTTCAAACGAATATGGATAATATGTATAAAGACGGCGCTGATGTAATTGTCGCATATATGCACTGGGGTGAAGAGTATAATTTAGGACACACCGATTACCAGCAAAGAATTGCTCAAAAACTTTGCGATATGGGTGTTGATGCAATCGTAGGCGGTCATACTCATTGTATTGAGCCTACCGATTTGATTTCTTCCGAAGTTTCGGGCAAGCAAACTCCGATAATTTATTCAACTGGAAATCAACTTTCAAATCAGCGAAAAGAAACGCTGAATAAGTTTTCGTCCGACAAGCCTTATTTTGAAGACGGTGTAATATATGAACTTTCGTTTTCAAGAAAAGCAGACGGAAGCGTTATTTTGTCAAATGTTTCTTATACAGCAACTTGGTGTAATTTGTTCGGCTCTAAATACCGCATTATTCCGCTCGATGAAAAAGGCAATTACAAAACTGAGTTTTCATCACTTGGCAGAACGCAGGAAATGAGCAATTCGTTAAAGCGAACAAAAGGTCTATTAGATAAAGGAATAAAGAAATTTAAAAAAGAATATAAACAGATTGACTTGCGAAAAAAATCTGCATAACAAAAAGGGCATTGAAAAATGCTCTTTTTACTATGCTTAATGTTGACGGAAAATAGTTTTTGTGGTAGAATAATTTATTATATGATTTAAGGAATAATTTATATGAAAAAAAGATATATTGAAACAGGAAAAGTAGTCGGAACTCACGGAATAAAAGGTGAAGTGCGTGTTCAGCCTTGGGCGGATACGCCGAATTTTTTGGTGCAGTTTAAAACTCTTTATACAGATGAAAACGGCGAAAATTCGCTCAAAATTATATCATCAAGAGCGCATAAAAATATAGTTCTTATGAAAATTGAGGGTTTTAAAACAATTGAACAAGCGGAAACTTTGAGAGGTAAAACGCTTTTTATCGACAGGGGAGATGTTTCGCTTGAAAAAGGAGCATATTTTCAATGTGATTTGTTCGGTTGTAAAGTGTTTGATGCCGTTTCAGGTGAGCCTTTGGGAGCAATAACCGATGTTTCGCAAACCGGTGCAAATGATGTTTGGCATATTAAAAAAGACGGCAAAGAGTACCTTATTCCGTCTATACCCGATGTTGTTATCAGTGTGGATATTGATAATCAAAAAGTCGTAATTCATCCGTTGAAAGGAATATTTGACGATGAGAATTGACATTATGACTATTTTTCCCGAAATGATGAGTGCTTATCTTTCTCAAAGCATTATCGGAAGGGCAATAAAGGCTGAAAAACTTGAAGTTTTTTGTCATAATATAAGAGATTATACCAACGATAAACACAAGAGAACCGACGATATGCCTTACGGCGGAGGCAACGGAATGGTTATGACTGCCCAGCCTATTGATGATTGCTTTAACGCAATTGTAACAAAAACAGGTAAAAAACCATATTTTATATATATGTCGCCACAAGGCAAAACGCTCACGCAACAAAAGGCAATAGAACTTTCAAAAATGGATAATATCGCCATATTGTGTGGGCACTATGAGGGCGTTGACCAGCGTGTTCTTGATAAACTTTGCGATGAGGAAATCTCAATAGGAAACTATGTTTTAACAGGCGGTGAACTGCCTGCTCTCGTGCTTACTGATGCTGTTGCAAGAATGCTTGACGGAGTTTTGTCAAACGAAGAGTGTTTTATCGAGGAGAGCCATTTCGGCGGATTGCTTGAATATCCACAATATACCCGTCCCGCCTGCTGGCAAGGAAGAGAGGTACCTGATGTTTTAATCTCCGGGCATCACAAAAATATTGAAAAATTTAAAAGAGAACAAAGTTTGCTGAATACTTTAAGAAAAAGGCCTGAATTGCTAGATAATATTGAACTGTCTAAAAGTGACAATGATTTTATCAAAAAACATAGAAATAATTGTTATTTTGGTGAAACAAAGTAGTTTTATTAAGTTGATAGTAACAAATTCAGATAAAAATTTTAGTGTTTTTGCACAAATCATTTTGTCTGGGATTTAACAAGTTTATGTATATAATAGATTTTTAAAAAAAAATAAAATTTCATTTTGAACTTTATAAAAAATGTGGTATAATGTCATTAATAGATAAAGTTTTAATACAAAATACGAAATCAATTTTATTTGTTTTTGTGAAAGGATTGTGTTTTTATATGTATGTTAAAGATGTAGTAGTTCAAAATCAAGTCGGTCTTCATGCTCGTCCTGCAACTTTTTTCATTCAAAAGGCAAATGAGTTTAAATCTTCTATTTGGGTAGAAAAAGAAGAAAGAAGAGTTAATGCTAAAAGTTTGCTCGGCGTTTTATCGCTTGGAATTTTAGGTGGTACTTCAATTCGCGTTATTGCTGACGGTACCGATGAGCAAGAAGCTGTTGATGCTCTTGTAAATCTCGTTTTATCCGGATTTGCAGAATAGTTTTATAAAAATACAGCCGTAACTGATTTTATATCTGTTACGGCTTTTTTGCTTTTAGTATTGATTTTTTGTTTGTTTTATATTAAAATGAATTTAAACGTAAATTAAGGAAGAAAAAAATGGAAAGCAGAATTATAGATATTTTAAATAATAATGAAGATAATTATGTAATGCCGTTTTATTGTTGTGGCAAAAATAATAATATTTCTGCCGATATTCAAAAGATTCATCAATTCGGTTGCAGGGCAATTTGCGTTAACTCGAACTCAAATAGTGGTTTTTCTGAAAAATGGTTCAAAGATTTGGCAGTTGTTCTTAAAGAATGCAAATACCGTAATATAAAAGTGTGGATTTTAGATGACAACAATCATCATTCGGGATATGCAAACGGTGTAGCAAATATTGAGAGGGCTTTTAAAAAGAAATATGTTTTAGAGCGACATTTTGATGTTATAGGGCCTAAAAACAGCGTCACCGCTTTTATAAAAAAGTTTGAAGACGATGATGAAATTTTAGGGGCTTATCTTTTTAAAAGAACGGTAGGCGACGAAAAAGTATTTGATGAGTATATTGATCTAAGCGATAATATATATCAAGATAGAATAAATTTTGATGTTCCCGAAGGCGTTTACATATTATTTGTTTATTTTAAATCGCATTACAGGGCTGATGATTATATTGACATGCTAAACCCAAAAGCAACCGATATGATGATTAAAAATTGCTATCAACCTCATTTCGATAAATTCGGCGAATATTTCGGCGAAACTTTTGCAGGATTTTTCTCTGATAAACCAGGTTTTTATACCGATTATTATGATGATACAGTTTCAAAAAGCAATTATTTTTCGCGTTCTGTTGGCAGTGCAGGTCTTTGTATCCCTATCAGCGATGATGCTTTAAGGCTTATGTCAAAAAAAGCAGAATATGATGTAAAACCTTATCTTTTTGCGCTTTGGTATGATATTGGCGATAAAACAGGTGAGATTCGCCATAATTATATGAATACAATTTCAAAACTTTACAGCAGGTATTTTACGCAGAAATTAGGTCGTTGGTGCAAAGCACACGGTGTTGAGTATATCGGTAACAATGTGTGTGATAACAATTCTCATTCCAAACTCGGTTGTTCTGCTGTGCATTATTTTCGATCGCAGCACGGTCAGAGTATGAGCGGCATGGATTTGTCATATCAACAAATTATACCGGGTTTTGCGCATTATACAACCAGTTCTTTTGGTGTAGGTGCTAAAACTGATAACGAGTTTTACCACTACTTGTTTGCAAAAATGTGTGCTTCTGACGCACATTTTGATGAAACAAAGAACAATAATGCGTTTTGCGAAGTTTTCTCAAACGACGGTTTTGCTCAAAGCAGCGGTGATAAAAAATGGCTGATTGATTTTTTGCTTGTCAGAGGAATTAATCATTTTGCTCTGCATACTCTTTTTGGCGATGAATGTTTTGCAAATTATGATGCAGTTTGCACTTTAATGAAATATGTGAATAAAGCGAGTCATTTGTTATCAGGCGGTAAGCATATTGCAAAGGCCCTGGTACTTTATAATGCCGATTGCGAATGGGGTTCGTGTGACGATTTTATGTATTCACAGAAAATTTGCAAAAGGCTTTATGACGCACATATTGATTTTGATATTATTTCTTTTGACTATTTAAAAAAAGCAGAGGCTTTAAATAATAGATTAACTCTTAACGGCGAAGAATACGATATTATTTTTGTGCCGTATTCTCGTTTTATTTATTCAAAAAACTTAAATGTTTTGAAGAATCTGAACAATGTCGGTTTTGAAGTCGTATTTGTAGGCGGACTTCCTAAAAACTGTTCGTATAAATTTAATAGCGTCCCGCTGAATGAATGCGTTAAATATTTTGATAAGAACTGTGAAATAGATGTAATTATTAGGGGCAAAGCTGAACTTCTTCGTCATTATCACATAAAAAGAGATACAGCTGATGTTTATATGTTTTTTAACGAATCGGTAACTGATGAGGTTGACGCACGAATTTATGTAGGTAAAAAACAATATATAAAACTCGATTTAATTAACAATTCTAAAATAAAAGGTGAAACGAGAAGCGGACAGTTTGATTTAAAACTTTCTCCGTATCAGTCGGTTATATATGTTTTCGATGATTTTGATAATGAGTTTTTAGAGCAGTTTAAACCTGAAAAATCTTGGGATTTCGAGCGAATTTTAAATATTCCTTTTGATGTTGAAATAAGCGAGAATGTACCAAATAACGAGTTTGAACATTATTGTGTGACTGACAGACCGTTTAACATTAATTCACCTGACCACAAGCCTGAATTTGCGGGTAAAATTAAATACTCCGGCAAATTTTTTATTGAAGAAAACGGCAATTTTTATTTCGATTTAGGCATGGTAGGTGAAAATGCCAGAGTATTTGTAAATGGCAATGATTGCGGTATAAGAATCGCAAAGCCTTTTGTTTTTGACGCTTCCGGCTTTACAAACGAAGGCGAAAATCAGATAGAAATAATTGTTTGTAATAATTTGGCTTATAAGTTAAAAGATGATGTTTTGAAAAACACAATATTGCCTGCAAGCGGGCTTTCGCAAGAAATTAAAATGTACAGACAAATATAAAAAATCAGCCTTGCAAAGTTTTGTAAGGCTGATTTTTGCGAAAAAAACTTATTATCTAGTAGTTCTTACAGTTACTGTTTTGCTGTAAGAACCATAAATCATTTTGCCGTTAGCGGTTGTATATGCTCTTACTCTAAACGAATACTTTTTATTTTTTAATAAATGCTTTTTTGTATAACTCCTGTTTGAAGTTCTTTTAATTAAGATATATTTTTTATCTACTTTCATATAGTATTCGTAACCGCTTGCACCATTTACTTTTTGTGTAGTAATACTTACTCTGGTTTTGTAGGACTTCGCCGAAATTACTGCTTTTGCCATTGGTTTTACGGTTTTGCAGGCAGTTTTACTACTGTAAGATAATGTATCGTTTGTTTTTACAAACTGTCTTATTTTGTATTTGTAATTAACACCTTTTGTAAGTTTCTTATCGATATATTCATTTTTGATGTTATTATTAATAGTTTTAATAAGTTTATAATTTCCATTTCCTTTTTTGCGCCAAATCTCCGTTCCGTCGGCGCCTTTAACTTTGCTCCATTTAAGGTAAGCAGATGTATTGGTTTTTAGATAAGTTTTTGTTAAACTCGGTTGCGTTTTTTTTGCTTTAACTATTGGAGAAGGCAAATATTTTCCTTCGGTGCCGTCTTGGTTATCGCCGTTATAAGACTTTACCTGATAATAATATGTTTTAAAGTTGTTTGCTTGTAGATCTTCATAGGTTGTTGTAACGCTGTCACATCTTGCAATTTCTGATAAATTGCTTCCGTCTGCATTAGTGCCTCTGTAAATGATGTACTCGGCGGTGCTTTCAATTGTATTCCAATTCAAAATATTTGAACTGAGTGTGCTATTAACACTCGTTTTGAAAATACCTGTCGAAGTAACTGTATCAGAAAAACTACCGCTTGCAAACGAGCCATTATGAGCAATAATTGCCCTGACTTTATAAGTGTAAGAACCCCCTATTGAAGTTTTATCGGAATAACTTGTTTTTGCCGCACCTTTTACTGTGCAGATTTTTACATACTTGTCCGTGTTTTCGTCATGCCTGTAAACCTGATATCCGTAAACTCCTTTAATTTTATCCCATTTTAATGTTGTTTTTTCTGCTTTCTCACTACTAATAGTGAGATTTTTTACTTTTGCAGGTTTTTTGTAATATCTAAAATTGCAGTCAAGGTTGCCCGAAACTCCGTTTGCCTTTCCAGTACTTGTGTACTGCCAGAACTGATAATCGCAGTCATAAAAATTACCTTGATAATATGGTCTGTAATTATAATTTGCAAGCCAAATGTCATAGTTTTTTGCTATTGTATCATCATTCAGATCACCTGTAAGCATTGATTGATTAGCATAAACCATAGCGGTATAACCTTTGCTTTCAACCCTTTTGCAAAAAGCAAGGCAAATATCTGTTTTAGATGATTTTGAGAGTTTTGCGGCATCAAGCCTTGTGCCTGAGGGACCGTATTCATAGTCAAAAACCAAAGGAAGAGTAATTTTATAATCTTTTACAATTTTTATAATGTAATCTGCTTCTGCTTCTGCTTCTTTAACTGTAATCGCTTGCGAAAATATGTAAGCACCAACATCAAGCCTTGCCTCGGTTGCGGCTTTTGCGTAAGAGGTAAATTTTGTATCTTTGTTTAAAGAGCCTACCTTACCCCACCCTCGGTATGCAGCACGTAATATTACATAATTAGCGCCTGCTTTTTTGATTTTAGAAAAATTTGCATCGGTTTGGTATGATGAAATATCTAGTCCGTTAATTATTTCGTGTTTTTTAAATCTGTCGTCGTGAGTATATTTTTTTCCGTTAAAAGGGCTTGCATTAGGGTCGGTAAACGCAGTAGATATAAGTCCGATTTGAAAAAATATCATCACAGAAATTAAGAGCGAAGTAAGTTTTTTCATAGTTATCCTCATTTTTATAGTTTTTAATAATTATGAATCAAAAAACAAGTGATGTCAACCCGATATCAATAAAAACATATTTTTTGTGAAGTTTTAATAAAAATTTTATAATTTTATGTATATCAGTATTACAAAAATGGAGTGAATATCTTCACTCCATTTTATCTATTCTTTTTCTTTAATTTTTTCACGCTCATTTTTCTTGCGTTCTGCTTTTTTAATAAGTTTGCTTATAATATCATAAACTATTGCAAACAGCGGTACGCCGATAATCATTCCGGTAAGTCCAAAAAGTCCGCCAAAAACCAGCATTGAGAAAAGTACCCAAAAACTTGATAAGCCTATTTGATTGCCGACGATTTTAGGACCAATAATATTACCGTCGATTTGTTGTAAAACAATTATCATTATTACGAAAACAAGACATTTTAAAGGGCTTTCAATTAATATAAGCAATCCCGAGGGAATTGCTCCGATAAACGGACCGAAGAAAGGAATAATATTTGTAACGCCGACTAAAACTGAAACCAGTAAAGCAAAAGGAATATCAAGAATAATCATTAAGATATAACAACAAATGCCAATAATTGCCGAGTCTAGAATTCTTCCTGAAATAAAGTTTAAAATAACACCATTAGCAAAGCGGATTTCATTTTTAACCGATATTGCGTGTTTTTTGTTAAAAATAAGTTCAATAAATCTTTTGCAGGCGTTTTTGAAATTACTACGGTCTGCAAGTAGATAAATTGCAACAATCAGACCAATAAAGAAATCTTTTAAAATAATCGTGATATTTAAAACGCTGTTTCCGACGCTTGAAACGATATTTCCGAGTTCCTGACCCCAATTATCAAGAAGCGAGGTAATATCTTTGGTGTAACCGTTAATAATACTGTTGACATAGTCTTTTACACCTTCGTTGCTTGATAACTGACTGTCAATAAATTTCTGAATAGTTTTTATATAACTAGGTGAGTTATATAGGATTTTTTCAATGCTTTTCACAATATCAGGCAGTATCATATATATTAAAAACGCTACAACGCCTATACCGAAAACCATACTGAAAAATATTGCAAAACCTCTTATTAGTTTTCGTTTTAATTTATGCTTTTTGATTCTGCCGAAAACTTTTCCGAAAATTTTCTCGAAAAAAACGCAAACGGGATATAAAAGATATGCTATTGCGGCACCGTAAATCAACGGTCTTATTATTGCGAAAACAGTTGCAATTGTTGCGGAGATGGTAGGGATCCAATCCAAAACAAAATACAATAGAACAGTAAGCCCCATTGCAGCAAATAGGGTTAAACCAATATACAAATATTGCTTAAAATTATTATTTTTCTTCATAATGTTTTCCTGTTCCTTAAAAATATTAATTATTATTTATATTATAAAGGAATATTATTCATTTTTCAATAGTTTTTTACAATATTATTGGTTGAATTTGCCTGCCTTCAAGTGCATTGTGCATAGCAACAATGGTTTTATCGAAATCTGCTACCAAACTGTTTTCTTTGAAATGCGGGTCATCTTGACGGTAAGGCACAAAATAAATATTCTTCGAATTGTGAAGAATACCTATGTTTTTGGAACTTGAAGAAAGTCCGTCGTTTGTAGAAACCGCAATTAAAACCGGGCGGTTGTTGCGAAGATGTGCTTTTGCAGCCATTGTAACGCAAGTGTCGCATATTCCGTTAGCAAGTTTTCCCAGAGTGTTTCCGGTGCAAGGCTCGATAATTATAATATCAAGCAGTTTTTTGGGGCCTATCGGTTCTGCTTGCGTAATTGATGAAATTATTCTTCTTTTACAAATGCTCTCTATTCTTGAAATGTGTTCTTCTGCTTTGCCAAAACGAGTGTCGGTTGAATAAGCGTTTTCAGACATTATAGGGGTAACTTCGGCGCCTTCTTTTACTAATTGTTCGATTATAGGTATAACTTTGCTGAAAGTGCAGTAAGAACCGCACAAACAAAAGCCTACCCTAACATTATTCATATATAAATCACCTCGACCTATGCTTGAAAAGTAATGTTTTGTAAATAATATCATAAAGTGCTTGTGAACTGCTTTTTGAGCAATACTTTGTAGGTAATGCTTTTGCGTCAATATAATTTTGTTCTCTGAAAAGACCGCTGTTTTTTGAGGCTAAATCTATTATTAAAGCGTCTTTTTTTATCGAGTTAATTGCAGAAGCGTTAAGCGCACTTTGACCAACGGTGTTGAAAATTAATTCAAATTCGCTTAAATTTTGTGCGTGGTTTGTGTGAATGCTTCTTAAACAATGATTTTTAATGTATTCAAAATCGTTTTCTTTTCTTGCACTAACTGTTATTTTTTTGCAGTAAGAAGATAATATTTTTGATAAATATTTTCCTATTCTGCCGTTGCCTATAATTAGAATTTTCAAATCGTTTAGCGAATAATCAGTGTTTGTTTTTGCAAGAGATATTGCACTTTCTGCTGTGTATAAGGCGTTTTTTAATAAAAACAATTCGTTTTTACCGTAATCAACTGTTTGGCTTTTTTTGAAATAATCAGCAATATCTCCGCCGAAAACAATACAATCGCTTTTTATTGCATCTTTCATTTTTAAAATATCGTATTCGGTTGTATTAATAGTTTTTCTATCTCTTGAAAAAGGGTAGGGAAAAACAACCGCTTTTGCCACTGAAATGTAGTTTTTTATTTCAAAAAAATCATTGCTTCCGTCGAAATAAAGTGTATCGTAATTTTTATTCAGTAGTGTTGCAACTTCCCTTTGTCTTAAATCATTGCCAATAACCGCTATCAACAAATCATACCCTTTCTGAAAAGATTACTATTGTTATATTTTATGAAATATGAGAATTTTTTGACAATAAAAGCATTGACTAAACGGTAAAAAAATGATAAAATAATTTTGTAATTTTTACAGGAGAGAACAATAAAATGAAAAACAGTAAATATTATTATAAGAATTCATCTAAAAATGATTTTTTTACAAATTTAGTTATCGTTATCATATCCGCAATATTTGTTTTTTTAGGAGCAAATGTTTTCAGCGGAAACAGTGTTGCAGGCAGCAGTAAATTCTCTATTGTGGTTTATGCAGTTGCAGTAGCGGTAGCATATTGCAGAATTGCCGTTGAAACGATTGAAAAATTGCTTTTAAAACGGTTTGATGTTAATATAATTTCTGTTTTGGCTGTTTTGCTTATTTTTGCTTCACAGCAATTTAAATCAGCGGCGTTAGTTGCGGTTGTTTATTCTTTTTGCAAATGTATTTTCGATTTAATTTGCGCTGATTTTTCTGATAAAATTCTTTCGAACAGCGAAGAACAACTTTTTTATACCGTTGTTTCAGAAGAAGGCGAGATTGAAATGCCTTGTTCAAAGTTGCAAAAGGGCGATAAGATAATAGCACATCTTGGCGATTATCTTGCTTTTGATTATTCTGTCGACGGCTCAGAAAAAGTTTATAAAGCAGGTAGTTTTAATTTAGCAGAGGAAAAAGAGGTAACTGTAAAACAAATTTGTGATTATGAAATTGATTTTTCGGTTTTAAATAAAAATAGTATGTCAAAGACAGAAAAATCACTTCAAATTTTTACTTATGTTTATATTGTTGTTATTTTTCTGTTTGCTGTATTTATGTTTGCAAAATCTCTTGCAGGAGGAACCGAATTCTATAAGAGTTTATATAATTTAGGATTGTATTTGTTATTTGCAAATCCTTTAACTCTTAATTCGGGCATGTTTTTTGCGGGTGCTTTCAATCTTATTTCGCTTAATAAATCAGGCGTGAAAATTAATAATAACGCTGATTTAGAAAAACTTGCAAATACCAAAAAAATTGTGTTTGATGAAAGCGTTGTAGGTTTGCCGGATAACACTTTAAATAACGAAGTGGTAAAAGCAGTAAGGATAGCAGAGGTTTTAAAAATAAATACTGCTTATCTCGGAAACGAAGACAGTGCAGCGGTTGATTTAGTGGGTTTCGACGAGTGCGTTGAGGAAATTCCTAATCAAATCGGCACAACTTATATAGGTGAAAAAGAGGAAGAGTGCAAGAATACTTTGAAAGTTTCAACCAATGAAAACGCTGAAAGCTTTGTAGATAATAACTCGCTTACACAGTTAGTTAAATCTTGCAAATCAACAAAATGGCTTAAATTCTTTGAATTTTTCAGAGTTGCTTTTGGTATTGTTTTTAATTTTGTGCTAATGCTTGTTTTTTCAAGCAACAGCATTGCAAATAGAATTAATAATGTAATAATTGAAAACGAGGGAATTGAACAAAAACCGTTAGTTGCAAGATTGTTTGAAACAATGGTCAACGATAACAGTTTGTCGCCTTGGATTATAGCATTTTTTCATTTGGCAATTATTATAATTTTTATGTTTATTTCTATGTCTTTTATTAACAAAAATTATAACAAAAAACTTCGCTAAGGCGAAGTTTTTTTGTGTAGATTTTGGGTGTTTTTATGCAAAAGTTTACAAGTTTGTAATATTTGTTGACTTTGGAAATAAAAGTATTAAAATACAAAGCATAAATATATTTTTAAAGAGGTGAGATTAAGCAAAATGAGCAAAAAAAGAAAATTAGTTTTAGGCGCAGGATTAGGCGTTTTATTATTAATTTTATTGATAGTAATTGTAACAGTTAATTTCAACAATACTTCGAGCGAAACTCTGTCAAGTGCGTTGAAAGATGCCGTTCTTCACGAAACCAACAAAATAAGTTTATTTGGTTTCATTGATGTAAATCCCGGACTAATTTCAGCGTATGTTGTAACGGCAGTGCTTTTGCTTTTTGCACTGATTGTCAGAATTTTTGTAATTCCTCGATTTAAAATGGTTCCGGGTAAATTTCAGTTTGTTCTTGAACAAATTGTAAGTTTTTTTAATAATCTTGCAGTTACTAACAGTCCCGGAAAAAGTGGTTTTTTAGGCGGATATATTTTTTCCGCAGGTTGTTATATTTTTGTGGGAACTTTGTTTGAACTTTTCGGAATACAGGTAATTACCACTGAGGGAAGTTCAGTCGCCTTGCCGGCTCCTCTTTCTGATATAAACGGTGCAATAATGCTGGGCTGTTTGTCTTACGGCGTAATTTTGTCGGGCGGTATTATTTGCAACAAGTTTAAAGGAGTTTTAAAAACTTTAAAAGAGTTTTCACTTCCTATTTCAATGAGTTTCCGTTTATTCGGTGCGTTGCTCAGCGGTATGCTTGTAACAGAACTTGTTTACTATTCGTTGTATTTAAGTTTTGTTTTACCGGTTATTGTTGCAGTAATGTTTACCGTTTTACACGCACTTATTCAAACTTATGTACTTACAATGCTTACTGCAATGTTCTACGGCGAAGTTTCAGAAGTGCCTGAAAATAAGAAAAAAACTAGAAAAACTAAAAAATCAAAACGAGTTAAAGCGTAAAATTTCATTTTGGAGGTAAAT